>CAMDMN010000036.1 GCA_945901965.1 Legionella genomosp. 1
TAAATCAACGAAGAATTCTTGATCATCGAATGTTAAAGGCACTTGTGAACCAACAAAGGCAAAACCTTGGCCAAGCTCAATAAGAAAGTCGCGAATATGGGTGACCAGTGAGTCTTCTATAACGCGCTCACGAGCTTTGCCTTGAATAGTTAAAAAGTCAAAGTTGTATGGATCCTTTAACATTTCATTTGCTAGGTCGGATTGTAGGGTTGGTAATTGCTTATGGAAATTATTGATTTTCTTATTAGACTCTGCTTGTCGCTCATATAATTCGCTTTCGATCTGCATTTCTAAAACAGAGCGTGACCAACTGTTTTTAATTGTTTGTTGGGCGTACCATTCTCGCTCAATATCATTTTTGATCATTTGCATTAAACGGACAATATGGCCCCACGGTAATTGCGAAACAGCCTGTTTCGTAAATTCAATTTCTGGATAAAGTGTTGCAAAGCGTCTCATGTGTTCAAGATTTCGTTTAGAAAACCCTTGCATCTCAGGGAACGCCTGCCGCATGTCATGAGAGAATTGCTCTAAAAATCCTGAGCCCCACTGATGGCTCTTTTGTTTCTCGATTAAGTCCTTACCTAGTTCCCAATAAAATTGGATTAATTCACTATTAGCGGCAATAGCAGCCCGAATTTGTGCTGTTTGTAATCGTTCTTTGATTCCACTTAAAAAATGTTTGTAGTTTTGATCAAGATGCAGTGATTCATTCGTTGTTTTAAGCTCTTTTTTCATAAAAATTTCCTTTGCTTTTAGGTTGGATTGTTAAAATATCAGTGGGGGTGATGGAACCCATGCACTTCAAAATATAATCATTTATTTTTTGTAGGCTGCGTGATAATAGCAATTCATGGGGGTAATTAGAAATAGGTAAAGTGCGCGATTCATAATTTTATTTATAAAAAGAAAATACTTAAAAAGTAGGTTGGTGATTTATGCGTCAAGTGACGTAGGGTAAGCAAAGCGCAGCAATCCAGTTCGGTGCCATGATAAAGGGCTGCTCAGGCCTCACCAGGCACTTAATGGTAAAACACCTGAGCAAATAATTTTTATCAACGAAATATCTAACCTTTACAGCAATGGCGCTGAAGTTAGCTCCATATTTACAAGCAAAGCAAGACGATATGTATTTTCTTCATGCCAACATGTTACTCTTCAACTTCAAGACAACAAGCAATTGGTTCTAAATCAGAGTAAGGTACTGTAGGTAAAAAATCGTTGGTATAACATCGAGATACATCAAAATTTTTATCAATAATATTTAAGTGCTGGGTATAACGCCCTACTTTATTCCAATCTCTCTCTACATTGTTTAATGAACGTGAAAAAAATGGCAATGTGTGGGTTATAGCTACAGATCCGGACAACTCTATTAGCTCGCAACAAGCATGTTAAAACAAAAATGTTAATGCATTTATAGCGACTTTTACGTTATCAACAGAAATTGATGAATAACATTAATATGTTACTTCCGGATTCATTAAAACGAAACACCAGAAAAAAATCCCGGTTGCATTTTGTAGCTAATAAGCTACAATAAGTAATGAAAGAGATTCGCTTATGAACCATGATAATATTATGAAAAACACCGCTAGCTATCACGATAGACTATTGGAGAGCCTCACAAATAAAGGCGAGGCGATTGCTTATTTAAAAGTCGCGCTAGAAGAATATGAAGAAGATCACGATACTGAAGTATTCATGCTCGCTTTGCGTAACGTGGCTCAAGCCTCTGGTGGAATAAGCAAGCTATCGGAAAAAACAAAACTGAATAGAGAGCATCTATACCGCATACTATCAAAACGCGGTAACCCCAGATTAATCACTCTAGATACTGTTTTGAGAGGACTTGGATTTCGGTTATCCATTGAAGCTGTTTAATTACGTCCAAGTCCAAGGACGACCAATGTTAGCTATGTGATTCTCACGTCATTTTGAAATTGCCTCGCAAAGTGTTTTAGCTAACGCCGTAAAACTCCCAAGTCCATCTTGTTCTAGTGAATTAACCAGTAGACTTCCGATAATCACACCATCAGCAAATTTTGCGACAGCGGCTGCTTGCTCATTATTTGAAATTCCAAACCCTATCGCAATTTTAGTATTTGGGAAATGGGTTCGTAAGAGCAGAACTTCAGCTTTTAAATTATCTGAAAGAGCCACCTGTATGCCGGTCACGGCCAATCGCGATATGTAATACAAAAAACTTGGATTTAGTTGTTTGTAAAGACTATACCGTTTAGGATCAGTTGTGGGTGAGGTAAGTAAGATGATTTCCAAGCCTGCTTGCTGCAATGTCATATAAAAATCCTGATCTTCTTCAGGTGGTAAATCAACAATAAGCACGCCATTAATACCCGCCTCTTTAGCTTTTATCGCGAACAATTCGGATCCTAAGGCCAATAAAGGATTTAAATAAGTAAATAATAATATGGGCGTGTGACACCCTTGCAAACGAAGTTCCTTGACCATTGCAAATATACTATTAAGAGTTATCCCTTGATTTAATGCAATTTCAGCAGCACGTTGATTAACTGGGCCATCTGCTACAGGATCTGAAAAAGGTACGCCAAGTTCAATGATATCAGCACCTGCTTCTGTTAAGGCAATAATAGCCTGTTTAGACTCTTTTAATGTGGGATGACCCGCCATAATAAAAGGTATGAATAGGGTTTTTTTTGATTCAAAGGCTTGTCTAATCATGAGCTATCTCCTGCTCCAAATATTGGCTTAATGTTTCTACATCTTTATCTCCACGACCTGATAAACCAATCAACATGTGATAGTCTTTTGGTAAGGTTGGTGCGCGTCGTATGGCGTAGGCTATAGCGTGGGCGCTTTCCAGTGCGGGGATAATGCCCTCTACTCGAGCCAGTAAAAATGCTGCATTAATAGCTTCATCATCGCGAGCGTTGGTATATTCCACACGTTTTATATCGTGTAAAAAAGCATGTTCAGGACCTACGCTTGGATAATCAAGGCCCGCTGAAATACTGTGGGTATTAGCGACTTGTCCTTGTTCATCTTGTAACAGATAACTCTTGGTTCCTTGTAACACACCAACACGACCATTTAAAAATCGTGCCGCATGTTGACCTAAAGCATCTCCTGTACCACCAGCTTCAACACCAGTCATTTTGACATTGGTATCGTCTAGGAAAGGATAAAACAACCCAATGGCATTACTTCCCCCACCTACACAAGCGACTAACTCATCGGGTAGTTTCCCTATGAGCTCAATGATTTGGCGGCGTGATTCAATGCCAATTACGCGCTGAAAATCCCTGACTATTGTCGGATAAGGATGTGGGCCTAAGGCTGAACCTAAAACATAATAAGTGTCTTTAACATTGGCAACCCAGTCTCGCATCGCCTCGGAAGTAGCATCTTTTAAAGTCTTAGAGCCTGAATGAACTGCACGAACTTCAGCGCCCAAACATTGCATGCGTACCACATTAAGCCGTTGACGCCTCATATCGACTTCACCCATGTACACCACACATTGCATTCCGAGTAAGCTTGCAACTGTAGCTGTCGCGACACCGTGTTGACCTGCGCCTGTTTCTGCAATTAAGCGTGTTTTACCCATGAATTTTGCCAGCAATCCTTGGCCGATGGTGTTATTAATTTTATGAGCGCCAGTATGTGTAAGATCTTCACGTTTGAGATATATCCGTGCTCCATTAAGATGATTAGATAATCTTCTGGCAAAATAAAGTGGGGTTGGCCGTCCAACAAAAGTTTTAAGATATTCTTTAAGCTCCTGCTGAAATATCTTCTCATCTTTTAAAGTGGTATAAGCATTTTCAAGCTCTGCGAGAGGTGCTATAAGTGTTTCGGGTGCAAAACAGCCACCATAATTGCCAAAATAGCCTTTCTTAATTGTCATGTTTGCAGTCCTCAAATAAACGGTTAATCTGTGATTTATCTTTGATCCCAGGTGCATGTTCGACGCCACTTGCAAGATCTAATGCATAAGGGTTTACGGCTGTAATGGCATCTTTCGCATTATTTGCATTTAATCCACCGGCGAGAATCAATCGGTAATCTTTAGCCATGGTTTGGGCTAATACCCAATTGGCACGTCGTCCTGTTCCACCTCGCAAGTCATTATGAATTTTAGGAGCATCAAGCAAAACATAACGGTAAGAATTAAGAATTGAGGCCTGTGGTAAATCATTTTTTGTTGCGGCTTGTAACGACAAAATCACTCGATCTTTAAATGAATTAGGGGCATCGTTTAAAGGCGCATACACTTGCACCAGATCCAAGCCAAGGTCGTCCATGTTCTTTAGCAGCGTGTCATACGGTTCATCAATATAGATGCCAACTTTAAGTGTTGATTTGGGCAAGGCGTTAATTATTTCTTTGGCAACAGGGTGTGAAATATACCGTGGTGATTTCTTGTAAAAATTAAATCCCAGCGCCCAGGCATTAAGTTGACAACAATGCAAAGCGTCCGAGAGATTCATTAACCCACAAATTTTAATTTTCATTATTATCCCCCAGAAATCGCTGTAATGCTTGACCTGGGTTTTCATTTTTCATGAAATGTGAGCCGATTAAGCATCCATTCACTCCACGCTTTGTCATAGTATTTAAATCTGCTTTTGTCGCAATGCCACTTTCAGCAATTACAAAAATATCCTTGGGAATTGATTTAATTAAGCTATCTGAAACTCCTAAATCTATGGTTAATGTAGTTAAATTACGATGATTGATTCCTATAAGCTTTGGATTAAGTGTAAGTGCTATCTCTAACTCGGCTAAATCATGTACTTCGATCAAAGAGGTTAGACCAAGGCTTAACGCATAATCATAAAGCGACCTTAAAAGCTTAGGATTTAAAAAAGCCACAATTAACAGCACGGCGTTTGCGCCATACAGTAACCCTTGAGCAATCTGTGCTTTACTCAAAATAAAATCTTTAAGTAAAATATGGGCTTCTGGATAAGCCTTACGTACAGCTCGAATAGTTTCAATATTTCCTTGAAAATATTCAGGCTCAGCTAGGATTGACAAGGCCGCGGCGCCATTGGATAAATAATCCCCGGCAATCGCGACAGCATCAAGACTTCCATGATAAATCCTGCCACGTGAGGGGCTTGCAAACTTGATTTCAGCAATAATTGCAGGAGTTGTTGATGCCTCGAACACGTCACAAAAATTTAATCTGTTGGGCGTTAAAGCGGACTTAATCTGAATAGAATCAGCTCTGGAACGCACACTGTTTTTAATTGTTTCGATAAAATTATTCATTATTATCCTTAAGTAAGTGATAGGCTTTGGAGATTTTGTAAAAAGGCGGCAGTACGTCCTGCCACAATGGCCGCTCGCGCCATTTCAACACCTTCTTTCAATGTGGAAACCTTCTCCGTCACCAAAAGCCCAGCAGCGCTATTTAAAAGAACGATATCTAACTTGGCATCGTTTATTTTTCCTGAGAATAGATCGCGAATAATATCGGCATTTTGAGTACTATTTCCGCCAACAACGTCTTGTAAAGGTGCATACTTAAGACCCACTTCTTCAGGATTAATCCGATATTCGGTTATTAGACCATTACGAAGTTCAACAATGGTTGATGGAGCGCTAATGCTGAGCTCATCCAATCCATCATCAGAATGCACCACAAAAGCATGGTGTAAACCCGAGGCTTTTAATACGTGGGCCACAGTAGTAAGAAGATGACGTTGAGAGACACCAAGTAGTTGACGTTTCGGACGCACGGGATTAATCAGTGGCCCTAAAGTATTAAGTACTGTAGCTATTCTCAAATGTTTACGCACCTCACCAAATGAGCTTAACAACGGGTTAAATAACGGCGCCCATAAGTAGGCATAACCCTGTGTTTCTAGCTGAGTTATGCATGCTTTGGATGTTTCTGGCATTGGAATTCCTAATTTTGCTAAAACATCAGTACTTCCAGAAAGGCTTGTGACACGTCTCCCGCCATGCTTTGCTACTCTAACTCCCAAGCTTGCAACTACTAAACTTGCGGCAGTGGAAATATTAAATGTTCCAAGACCATCACCGCCGGTACCCACAATATCAAGAACTTCATGGGGATAATCAATTGGAACTGAATGCTCTAAAAAGGCTTTCATAGCACCTATAAGCTCTTCTTCCGTTTCCTTCTTTTGAGCAAATGCACTTAAAATCTTAGCTTGCTCTAACAATGGATAAGTTGCCATTTGCGAAAATAAGGCATAACTTTCATCGCGAGTCAGATCTTTTCCGGCCATTAACTTGTTTAAATAAATAGTCATGTCAGGTCACCTTCAATGTTTGTTGGTACTGAGGAATTTGATAAATTTTAGTGTTAAGAATATGACGTAGTTGCTCCACGCATTGGTGTATATCCGATAAATTTAAATACAAAGGATTAACACAGATGCGAATTACCGAAGGCTTGCGATAATCAACAATCACGCCATAATCAATTAACGCGCGTGCAAGAGCCGCGCCTTTTTCATGAATAAAAGCAACATGTCCACCGCGCGCGTTATTTAAGGGGGTGAGCACGTTTAGCCCCAAAGCTTTAAGTGCTTGAATTAAAATCATGGAATGTTTCAGGCTCATCGCATATAACGCGGCCATATCAATACCTTCTATACTTTTTAACGCACCTTCTAAGGCTTTTAAACTCAACACATAAGGTGTTCCGCCAAGAAATTGAGTTGCAGATCGCGCCTGAAAAATTGCTTCAAAGGCAAAGGGATTGTCATGCCCCATCCAACCATAGATAGGACTGATTAATTCATTTTGATATCGCTTATGAATATAAATAAACGCTGGTGCCCCAGGCCCTCCATTGAGGTATTTGTAGGTGCATCCAACTGCAAAATCAGCATTTGAAGCCTGAATATCAAGCGGCAAGGCTCCCACACTATGTGATAAATCCCATACGGTTAAAATACCTTGTTGATGCGCCAGAGCGGTTATCTGGTTAATATCATACATACTGGCATCACGATAATTGACCTGAGTTAGCATCAATACCGCCACTTGCTCGTTAAGATTTTCAAGTAATAATTCACGTGGAACAATCTTGAGAGTAACGGTTTCATTAAATGCTTTAATACCTTGAGCAATATAATTATCAGCCGGAAAATTATCATCAGTTGTAAGGATCACACGGCGTTTATGATTGATTTTTAAAGCGCCCATCAAAACTTTAAATAAATTCACAGAAGTCGAATCACTTACCACCACATCTTTTTGGTCAGCACCAATTAACGGTGCTATCCTCGCAGCAACCTTAAAGGGTAAATCAATCCATGCATCTGTATTCCATGCTTTGACAGCCTCAGTACTCCATGCCTGCATTAGATGCTCGACTTCTAGCTTAGCTAATTTAGGCATAGGGCCTAATGAATGGCCACACATATAAATTTGATCGATAGGTAGAACAAAATCATTTTTGCGCATTAGTAGGCTCCTTGATTTTCATGTTTCTTTTGGCGTTGCAGGCCAATAACTAATAAAACCAGGCTGCCGGTAAAAAACTTAAGATCAGAAGGCGCGAGTCCGATGAAAAGAACGGCGCCTTGAATTTGTTGATAGATTAAAGCACCAATTAACGGTGCTATGAGTTGTCTATTTATCGTATTGTTACCAACGATTGCCTCACCAATCATTAATGCGGCAAGCCCATGAATAACAATGCCAATACCCATGCCAACATCCATGTAGTATTGTAGTTGTACGACTAATCCACCGGCCACACCGGTGAAACAGCCCGCGATAAATAAACCTAACATCGTAAAACGTGCCACTGAAATATTCTGTCTGCATGCAAAGGCTTGATTTAATCCAACTGCACGTAATCTTAAACCAACTTCAGTTCGTAAAAATAATGCCAGTGGTAAGATTAATGCCATTAGGATTGCCAGTAATAGAAGAATGTTTACCAAGGCACTGCTTTGACTGAACATTGAGACTGTATTAAATAACGCAATATTGGGCTTTCCCAATAGGCGCAGATTCACGCTATACATCATTGTGCTAAGAATAATTCCAGCAAGTAGTGTATTCACCTTCAATCGCAAATGAATAAGGCTCGTAGCAACCCCCATCAATCCAGTAACAAGACTTGCAATCATTACTGCAAATATAGGATGAACATGAATAAGTAATAAACTAGTGCATATAGCTCCTCCTAATGGATATGCGCCTTCTGCTGTTAAATCAGGGAAATTTAGCAATCGAAAAGGAATCATAATGGCATAAGTAACTATTGCTAATATCAAACCTTGAACTAAGCCGGTTAACAAAAAGTCCATGGTCATAATGGCTTCTCCAGTAACACTTTGTCTTCATATTTGTGAAATAAAGCTAATAACTCATTCACGTTTAAATTAGCTTTTTCTTCCCCCGAAACATCAAATACAATTTGACCTTCATGAAGCATAATCAATCGATTGCCATAATTGACGGCATCGGCAAGATTATGCGTAATCATCAAACTCGTAAGTTGTTGTGCTACGATAGCTTTGGCGGTGTATGCCATTACTAATCGTTGCGTGTGGGGATCAAGAGCTGAGGTATGTTCATCGAATAACAATAATTTAGGTCTTGATGTCACTGCCATGATAGTTGCAACCATTTGGCGCTGACCGCCTGATAAATGACTTAACGGAACGTGAAGATAACGTTCAAGGCCAATACCTAAGGCTTGAATTTCTTGAGAAATCTGGCTTGCTTGGCGATGATAAAAGAAAAAACCTATTTTTTTAGTTCGCGATAAACTAAGCGTCATATTTTCGAGAAGCGTCATTTCGGGAATGGTGCCTTGATTCACATCTTGAGTGACGGATGCAATCGTATGGCTTCGATTTTGATGAGTTAAATCGTCGTTATTAATCATGATCTTTCCTGTATCAGGTTCATATTCACCAGAAATAATTTTCATTAATGTAGACTTGCCGGATCCATTACTGCCAATAACAATACAAAAATCGCCATGCTTAAGATGAAAATTAATGTTTTTTAATACAGGCTTAAAACCGCCTGGAAATGTTTTGTTGATATCCATTATTGTGAACATAGTCTTACCTCACAACGAAAGTTTTAGTAAGATTCGGAGGAAGATTAAGGCCTAATACAGCAGCATTTTTCTCGCTAATAAATCCTTGATAATCATTGATGGATGGATACACAGGCACAAGTGATGCAATAGATTTACCCTGTAAAACGCCTACTATGAGCTTTCCTGCATTGACTCCAACTTGGTGATAATCAACGCCAAAACTTGCCAATACCATATTTTCTTTGACGGCAGCTTCATTAATATTAAATATTGGTATGCCCATTTTACTGCTTGCAACAGCAATAATAGGTAGTGCTGGTTGTATTGCGCCACTTGCTCCCACATAAATAAAATCTACTTTGTGATTAAACTTTTGCATGGCTATAGGAATATCACGCGCTTGATCTATAGGAACGGCAACCACTTGCATATGGGATTTAAGTGCTGCTTGCTTTATCATGCGGACTAAGGCTAAATCATTACTTTCTGCGGTTGAATATAAAATACCTACTCGTGACGGATGATTAAGAACCTTTTTAGCAAAATCAAATAACAAATTAAGATTTTGTTTATCAGAACTCCCTGTCATATTACCTTCTGGTTGAGCCGAATCTTTAATTAATCCTGCTGCCACAGGATCAGTGATAACACTGTAAATCAAAGGGATGTCTTTAATGGCGCCTTTAGCATACTGAGCCACAGGCGTTGTTATTACTACTAATACACGAGGATGATGACTTTTAATATTAGTGATCATTTGCGGAATAAGCGACGCATCAAAGCCAACATCGACTATTTCATATTGAATATTTTCTTGTTCAATAAAACCACTTTTTGTTAATTCATTTTTAATGCCTTGTATGGATGCATCAAGCGATGAATGGGGACCAAAATTAGCGATAGCAATCAACGGGAGGTTTGATTGTTTTGGTCTTAAAAAAAGAGTAGCTGTTACAATAATGACGATTACTAAAATAAGCACGCCTATTTTTTTAATGCTCATAATATCTTCCTTTTACAAAACGATTCTGTAGCGATTTATCTCTGTTAACCAAGAGATGTAGAAAAAAATAAAATAGAATATCGTTAGAATTGGCCAGATGGCCAAGAAGAAATAATGATTAATAGGATAGAGAACGATGTAATCGTTTGATTGGTGTTTGTAGTATTAATGGGTGTATGTGCGATGGTCATGGCATATATCTCAAAAAGTTAAATCAATAAAAAATCAGTAAGGTTAGCTATTAGAGCCAACGCCACCAATTAATTGAAAGATTTTTAACTTTTATAACTGCCATTTAATGTTCCAAAATGAGTTGTTTTTAACTTTATAACAATACCATTCTAGTACATTGAATTAATTGTTGTCAAATACAAGTCAACAATTAATCGTCGTAGATATGCCGTTAATGCTTTTTTGAATTCTTTATCCACGTTACCATATATTTTGATTGAGGCATTTTTATAAAATAATTATACAATAAGTCAGCATCATTTGTTTATGATACATAATTTATATAAGCTATAATCGAAATGCCTTTTAATATAATATAAGGATATTATGTTTCATGTTAAAATCCATTAGATTAAAAATCATATATCTTATTTTTTTTACAGCATTTCTAATTCTGGTTGTTAGCGATTTTTTTGTAATTAAAGAATTAGAGCGCCAGCAATTTTCAAACCATATTGCCATATTATTAAGCATCGCGCTGGGCTATTTTTTTCTAGTATTCTCGTTTGTGGCTATTATTAAGTTTGTCAAAAAAAACAAGAGAGGGGCAATAAAGTCCAAATCCATATTGGAAGGAATGCCAGATGCTCTATTAGTCAGCGATCAAGAGGGAAACATCACCTATATCAATTCAATGGCAGAAAAATTATTTGGTTATACCCGAAGCGAACTTTTGGGGCAAAAAATAGAAACCTTAATTCCAAGCCGTTTTGGTACTAATCATGAAAAACATCGCAAAATTTATTTCAAAAACCCCAATGTTAGACCAATGGGTATTGGATTGAATCTTTATGCAAGACATAAAAATGGCCAAGAAATTCCAGTGGAGATTTCTTTAAGCCCGATTAAGGCTGATAACGGAATGAGTGTAATGGCGGCCGTTAGAGACATTACTGCACGTAAAAAGACTCAGAGATTACTTGATGAAAGTGAAGAACGATGGAAATCTGCACTAGCAATCGGGAACCAAGGCGTTTGGGATTGGTATGTTCCTGAAAAAATGATCTATTTTTCACCTTCCTGGAAGGCCATGTTAGGTTACCAAGATAATGAAATTAAAAATGAACAATCTGAGTATGAGTCACTTATACATCCTGATGATTTACCAATAGTATGGAGCCGCATTAAAGATCATTTTGAAAATAAAACAGATGAATATCATTGTGAGGTTCGTTTCCGTTGTAAAGATGGAAGCTATAAGTGGGTTCTTGATCGCGGTAAAGTGATTAGCCGCGACGATAATGGAAAAGCTCTGCGCGCAATAGGAACACATACGGATATCCATGATTTGAAAGAACAAGAAGTTAAATTTAAACATTTAGCTGAGCATGATGCTCTAACTGGCTTAATTAGTCGGACATTTTTTAACGATAGGCTTACTGAAGCTATTCTAATGGCGAAAAGACATCATGACAATGTGGCAATACTATTTTTAGATTTAGACGATTTTAAGCAGATAAATGATACTTACGGCCATGCTACAGGTGATTTATTTTTGTGTGCCGCAGTAAATCGTATAAAAAATAGCCTAAGGGGAAGTGATACCTTTGCAAGAGTAGGCGGCGATGAATTTATTTTATTGTTGACTGAAATTAAAGATGAAAACCAAGTCCTGAAGATTGTCAAAAAAATTATGCATCAACTCTCTAAAGGATTTTTAATTAATAAAAAAAAATTAAGGCTTACTTTAAGTATTGGAATAGCGTTACATCCTAAAAATGGTAAGGAATTATTGATAGAAAAAGCTGATGCCGCTATGTACTATGTCAAACAAAATGGCAAAAATAATTTCAAAATGTATGATAATACCTTGAAAATAAATAAATTCATTTAATTACAGCAATAGGTCTATAATTAAATTATTCTAATTTAAAATTTAAATAAATTTTAGGAGGCTATCTTGGCTATTGAAGAAATACCTGATGTTCCAGACGAGTTTCCAGATTCAACACCCCAAGAATCGCCAATATTGCCTGAAACAATAGAGCCAGAATCACCCAATACCGAGGAACCGGAACCTAGTAATCGTCCGGAGCCAGATTTAGAGTAGGACTGATTTTAACAATAGACATAGTATTTCAAGGAATGAATTCATGTGTTTTTCAGCAAAAGCCAGTTTCACTTTAGGTGCT
>CAMDMN010000037.1 GCA_945901965.1 Legionella genomosp. 1
CAGCGCAGCGAAATCAAGGATTTCAGTGCACAAATTAAATAAAAACCTTGATTTCGCTGCGCTGCATCAAGGCTACGATTGATTTGAGTTAAGGCTAATTGGAAGCGTTGTACTCTGGATGACGCGCATTTACCTTGGATTTTTTCCTAAGTCCTATCAAGATCATATTAATTCTAATAACTCACTAAGACTATTAGATATTTCATTAGCCATCGTCTCAATAGATGATTTATCTTTAACTAAATCTTGATTGATTTCTAGCTCAATTCCTAAATAATCTTTCTCAGCAAATTTTTTGCGTAGGTAAGTTGTGAACCCATCGCTTTTTCCGCTATAAGGGTAATTAACTCTAACGCGGTAATCTGTTTGCTCTGAAAGAACTCGTTGCCATTCTCGAGCAACTTCTTTTTCTCCATGATGTTTTGGATCATATAAAAGGCCAATGCCAGCATTGCGCTTAATACCGTTAAATACTGGAGTAAAGCTGTGGCAAGATATATGTAATACTTGATGACCATTCGTTATATGGCTTTTTATTAAATTTTCAACTTTTTCGCGATATGGAACGTAATAAGAATTCGTTAGCTGCTCTTTATCAATAACAGATAATTCATTAGAAAATTCAGAAAAGCAGTTTGCATTGTTTAAACTGCGATTACAATCGATTAATAAACGCGTAACTTCAGCTTTAGTTAACTCACAATTAAAGGTTGAAGCTATCTGATTTGCTATCTCAATAGCACCAAAATCAATAGCTCGATGCGTTGCTAATACCTCTTTATTTTTATTAAATAAATCAAGGTATGAATCAGGTACGTTATTGGTTGCATGTTCGCAAGTTAAAAATAATTTAGTTGGTTTCATGATAATTAAAATTGCTGGTTTTGCACCAAGCATTCTCCAAGTTGTCGATAAATAAATTTAAGTTTATCTTTACTAAAATCATTACAGCTTGCGTTTATTATTCGTTCACTTAAACTGCCATTTTTTAAGATATGTTCTAATGCAAGTTGACTTTTATGGTCTAAATTATGACTTATTTGTTCAATAAGAAAAGTCCATAGGTCGCGTATAGTCATTGCTTCTTTTTTTATTATCCCAAATTGTTCAAGTAGCTTAGGATCATCAATAGAAACATTTAAGCCATATTTTATCGCTTTGTCAAAAATAGCTCTTAAATTTTTGGTAGGATAGATTTTTTCAAATGGGATCTTAAAATTATTATCATACCAATTTTTAAGAATAGCATGAACAGCTTTAGCAATGGCAATGTCTGCAGTGACACATTCTTGCGAATCAATAATTCTAATTTCGATAGCGTTATATTCAAATTTAGGCATCGCAGCCCTTGAATTTAACCATTCATGTTGTAATAAGCTTTTAGGATCATATTCTTTAATGTCTTGATACATAGGGTTTAAAATTTCTGCCTCATATTGAGCTCTTGAACTCATGAAGTCAGGAATAATATCTCCAGTTATTGATGGGATTTTTTGTTGATTTTTCCCATAGAAATCAAGACGAGAATCTAAAAATGGAGTTCTTTTGCCACTTAAAAACGGCGAGCTTGCCGCAAGAGCTGGAAGAAGTGGTAGAAGGATACGAATACTATTATGAAGTTGGTTAAATTCAGCATCATTACTAAAAGGCATATTAACATGCATCGATTGTAAATTAGCCCAGCCATGGCCACGGCAATCAAAAATTTTATCAAATTGTTCGTAAATAGCTTTATTGCCATGTGGCCAACGTTTAGTTTCAACCAACGGATCCATCCATGGGTGAGCCGCTGTTGGTAATAATAATAGTTGGTATTCATCTAATATAGGTTGTAATTGCATAATAGTTTGCTGAAATTGATTGGCAATTTGTTCATCTGGTGGCTTGGGCCCGTTATTTTTTAACTCAATAACATGCATAACAAATTCATTAGATATAGCAATTTCACCAAGAATGGCTTCATTTACATAAGCGCCAGCAAGATGCTTTATTATTAAATCAGATTTAGGTTGTATAGTTAAAGATTCTTTATCAACCAGCATGTATTCAATTTCAATACCAAGAACTGAAAAAATTGGGTAATTAGACATAGCCATGTTTCCTGCGGATCCTTTGTAAGAATATATTCATAACATGCAGATAGAGTGCTTCACCAGCCACTTTGTCTTCAAGGCCAAAATCAATATTAGGATTATCATTTACTTCAATTACATAATTTTTATTATTATGTCTTTTAATATCGACACCATATAGACCATCGCCAATAAGTCTCGCAGCTTTAAGGGCTGTTTTTACAACTTGTTCAGGGACATCATTGATGGGAATAGTCTCACTGTTCCCTTCGATTTCTTTGACAGCACTCCAGTTATATATTTGCCAGTGATCTTTTGCCATATAATATCGGCATGCAAAAATAGGTTTATTATCTAATATGCCTATACGCCAATCATATTCTGTTGGAATAAATGGTTGAGCTAAAATTAAATCAGAGGTTTTAAAAAATTGAGGTAAAGAAGTTTGTAACTCACTTAAGCTCTCAAATTTAACTACGCCATGTGAAAATGCACTATCTGGTCTTTTAATGACGCAAGGAAATTTTAAATTTGGTAATTCTTTATCGTATTTATTAATAAATGTAGTTTCAGGGGTTAAAATTTGATGATTTCTCATCAATTCAGCAAGATAAACTTTGTTAGTGCATTTAACGATTGATTGCGGATCATCTATTACTACTAAGTTTTCTTGTAAAGCTCTTCGTGCAAAACGATAGGTAAAGTGATCAACTGCTGTAGTTGCCCGAATAAAAAGTGCATCATATTCAGCAATCGAACGACTATCATTTTTATCAATTAAATCGACATTAAGTCCAATTGATTCCCCAGCTGAAATAAAGGCATCAAGCGCTTTTTTATTTGATGGTGCATTTTGTTCGTTAGGATCGACAAGAATAGCAAGATCGTGAAATCGTTGTTTTTTGCGCCATTGATGAAAACGCTTTTTAGTAAAATAAATTTCTGCTGCCTGATGCATAAAATCTACGTGATGCTCAGGTACTTCTTCAGGAGATAACAGGGTTATTTTTTTGATACTCCATTGTTTTTTCTGTTCAAAGGTAAAGCGGATCAGAGGTAGAGGAAATAAACCATGTAATTTTTTAGCTAATACCGCATGTCTTTTCGCCATATTTTGACCAAAATACAAACTTAAAATAAAATCATCGCCTTTAATATCATGCAAACTATTTTGAATTTCTTCTTCAAGATCTTGGGAGATGAGTTTAGATAGCCCAGTAGATAAAACATCTTGGATATTAAGTACAGACGGTATAGCCTTTTGATCGCGTGCTTGAGCTAACAAAGATACATAATAACCAATGGTTTGGTAATTATAAGATTGGCATAAATTAATAACTCTTAAAGCATTATTTTGGTGATATTCTTCAAGAGATAAATAATCTGAAGCTAAAACAATTGGAGCTAGATGGCTTAAGAAATCCCAACTTTTGGGGTTATCCGTAACTAATATTGTTTGCATTTACATCCTTGTTGGTTTAATTATTAGTAAATTTCCATCATAAGTAAGTACACCTAACATAATAGCGTTTATTAGGCGGGTAATGCTAACTTTATAATAATGATCTTGTGATAATGGGTTCTCCCGATGAGGGTCAGCCACTATAACATATTTCTTTTTTTCATCATAACCACATAAAACTACAAAATGCCCACATGGTGTACCGCGAATGTCGTCATATACTGAAATACCGTTATTAGAATAATCTTCACGAGCGCAGTCATATAGGTAAGTTGCGCTTAAACCAGTCATAATCGGTATATTTTTATAGAAATATTCTTTTAGTAATTGTGAAGTTAGCATACGAAAGCGAACTTTACCTCCTAATGCTAAAAATTGCTGATAAGCAATGCTCGGTTGAATAATTCCATCATAGTTTTTTTTATATTTCATTTGCGCATCTAATTTATCAATGAGCTCAGAACTTTCCGCTTCTCCTTGCTTAAACCATGTTGGGTCAAATATGTTTAGATCATTAATATATATTGTAGTATCAAATCCTCGCACCAGAGAATCTTTACCTAAAAATGGAGCAAGAGTACCGCCAGAGGCTGAACGTTCAATCCTTTTTATAGTTTCATTAAGATTAACCTTTAAACCATAATAGTTATAAATCGCATGCAAACAAGTAGGACCACATGTTTCATCATCTGGTTGGGGGTGAATATTTAATTTAATCATGGAGAATAAGGTTAAACATTAGTTCACAAAATTAAAAAGTATATTTTATACGTTAAAACGCAATTCAATATTTGTCAATTAATTGATGTTTGCTAAATGAAACAACAACCGCCTCAACCATAAATTTCCAACCACTTTTTAATGGCTATAATAGTGTCGCAATTAACGGTTAAAAATTGATAGTAAAGTTTATCAAGAAAATCGCTATACTTGGTCTTATCATATCGCTCAAGGTATTGCGCTGCAAAACGCATTCGTTTAAGTCCAAGTATAGCCGCACCACCTGATATTTTGTGAGCCAAATTACTGATATGATCCCAATCTTTTTTTATATAATCTAGCTCTATTTGATGGATATCATTTTGCATTTTATCTGATATGAAAACCCTTAATAAATCAATCAGTGTAGCCAAGCCAATATATTGGAGCGCGTCATTTGGATCAAAAATTAAGAATGAGTCCAGTTTAAATAGTTCATCTTCAGTATCAAGTAAGTCCAATCCTAATTTGCCCGATGCCTTGGGGTGAATTGTATCATCGAGGTTAATATATTTTAGTTGTTTCAAAGCTATCTTTGGCAAAAATTGGTGAATAACCTTCTGTAAGGTTGCACTAGGAATAGGTTTTATAAAAATATTATTCATGCCTGAAGCAATACATTCAAGGTTTTTTGTTTCATGTCCACTTAATCCAATAATAGGAACCGGATCTTTATCAATAGTTTTCTCGAAATCACGGATGCGCCGCGTTAATTCAATCCCTGAAAAATCTGGCAAACCAATATCAGTAATAACAAGATCAAAATGCATCGATTTTAGAAGTCGCAATGCATCTTCTCCATTATCTGCTGAGGTAAATTGAAAGCCTGTGCTAGAAGCAATAGATTCCAGTACTTTTAGTGCTATAGGACTGTCATCTACTAATAAGAGATGAGGTAGACTTAGATCTTTAGACGAGTTCTGTGATTTATAAATGGGGGCAGGGGCTTTAGCTTCTGAATTAACGAGCGATTTTTTTTCAGTGCTAAGAGTAATTTTTAACGCGTCATTTTTTTGCTTAGATACCTTACATTTAAGATCAAAATGAAACGTTGTCCCAACATTTTCTTTACTAGCAACAGAAATATGGCCGCCTAACAAGCTTACATACGAGTAAGCAATGTGTAACCCAAGCCCATGGCCTTCATAAAGACCTTTATAAGAAGGGATTGCCCGAGAGAATCTGTCGAATACATGAGCTTGAAATTCTTTAGGTATGCCAATACCTGTATCTGCCACAGAAAATTGAATCTGCGTACTTGATTTTGTGGTTTTTTTACATTTAACTTCAATAGTTATATGCCCAGACTTGGTGAATTTAATAGCATTACCAAGAAGATTTAAAAGAATTCGATGAATTTTTTTACGATCACTTATGATGTACTGAGGTACATTTGAACCTATATCAATAATAAGTTCTAATTTTTTTAGTTTTATTGTAGGCAACTCAAGCTGAACAAGTTCTTGAATGAATTGATAAAGATCAAAATCCTCTTCATGAATATCAGTTTCATGCATATGTTCGGCACGAATATCATCTAATATATCATTAAGCATATTCAATAATTTCTCACCACTATCATGAAGCATATGAGCATTTTCTTTTTGTTCTGGATTTTCTAGGGAGTTTTCTAGTATTTCCGACATACCAATTACGCCAGTTAACGGATTACGAATGTCATGGCTCATGTTGGCTATGAATTCGGTTTTGGCACGACTGGCGGATTCAGCGGCTTCTTTGGCAATCTTAAGCTCTGCTTCTATTTTTTTACGTTCAGTAATGTCAAAAGAAATACCAATTATACCTTTTATATTTCCGCTACTAGTAAGTAGGGGCGATTTTTTTGATAAGAAAATAGCTTTTTGTGAGTTTGGTAAAACGACCTCTTCTTCAAATGTTAAATCTTTTTTTGTTTTCATAACTTGTTGGTCAGCTTTTTGTAATGCAGCTGCTTCTTTAAACCATGGAAGTTCAAAATCCGTTTTTCCTATCATTTCATCAGGTGAGGAAAAACCAAGATTTTTAGCTTGTAATAGATTACAACCTAGATATTTACCATTTTTATCTTTCCAATATATATGACATGGCACCATTGACAGAATGCTGTTGTAGTTATCTATTAGATCATCTAACGCTTTAGGGGAATACTTTTTATAATTAGATCTCATTGTTATTTATAAATATTTGTGGGGTTTATTTAAGTCTAGCATAAAAAACCACACAAAATATTTATATACAAAAAGATTTAATATCAAATTAAATGGCAAATAACTGGACAGTTGGTGGTGTTGATTGTTATAATATAAACCATTTATTTAAGTCATTTTGGCTAGCATTGTAATTTAGATGGTTAATGCTCATAAAATGACCTCGCGTATTAAATTCAGCCCAGTTTAAAAAATCTTTAAGGACAATAGTATGATTAAATCCCCAATAGATATGGACCTTAAGCTTATATCTAAATTAACAGCTGCTAGAGCTTTGAAGATGAAATCATATATTGCCATTTTACTAGTTAGTGTTGGAAATGAGAATTTTGAAGGTGAAGCAATAGCGGCTGCTGTCAAAATGATTAATCAAGAATTTAAAGCCTGCTGTATTGTCATTGCCGATACGCTTCAACGCCATAATATTGCTACTGAAAAAGAAATCAACGAAGAAGACGCATATAAGGAATCTTTAGTAAAAGGAGATGAGTGGTTAAAAAGGAATGAAATTTATTTTCAGAATATATTAAAAATTCCCTATGAAATTATTCGGTGGGATTGCCTAATTAACGATATGGACTTTCTGAAAAAAGAAAAATTATTTTCCGCATATATTAAAGAAAATAAATCTTTTTTAAACGCAATGAATCACTCTATTGATGAATATGGCATGCGCTTGATTAAACATTTAGGTGATGAGCATTTCAACCGAATAGGGGCACAACATAAGAGTAGTTGTTTTGCTTATTTAAAAGAAGAATGCATAGCAATATCAATAATACCTAAAAAAATATATTTTAATAAAAATGAATCTGCTCCATTAGTTATAGTATACCCAGGAAAATCCACTTTAATTTTAACTGCAAATAGAGATGTTTTTATTGCAAATGAATTCCATGAAATGATTCAAAAAAATAGCGATTATTTATCTTGGTTGCCATACAGATTTAAGAGAATAAAAAAACAAGATAATGATATCCAATCTACACCATCACTTAGACCAATTAATAATTTAGCTGATAAAAATTCTGAGAAACTTTTTTTAAAACAAGTGGACTATATCAATAAATTATCTGAAATTCAGCTGAGTTCTATCACTAATCTTTTAGATGAAAAAGAAATTATTGAGTTTAAAAAGTATTTGTTAGGCTTTTTTATGGATAAAGATTTGTTTATTTCAGTTGAAAAAAACCTATATGGTCATAATAAATTATTGTCAATAAAATCATTATCTTATATCTTTGCTGTGCAATTAATATCGATGTTTCAAGTGCTCGAAGAAAAATTTGCTAATAAATGTAAGGCAAATATTGTAAGAATTTTAAAAAGAGACGCTTTAGCTTTTATAAGCGAAGAGGAAAATGGGTTAGCAATTATGGATTAATTTTACCATCGCTAAGATGGTAAACAAATTGATTATTTTAATTTCGCCCATTGCTAAACAGACTGTATTAAATTAAAAAAATAAATTATTCCTCTTCCAGATAAATAAACCGTTTAAAAATTTCCATGGCTTGCTCAGGGCTGAGTGGCTTGGTAAATACTGCGTTCATGAAATAATCTTCGCAGTCATATTTTACTACATCCGCCTCATGGCTAGTCAATGCAATAATAGGTATTTCATATTTTGTGTTTTTTTCCATTTCGCGTAATTTTTTTGAAACAACATAACCTGAGATATCTCCTAGGGTAATATCTAAGAATACAATGTCATATTTTCCTGGAGAAAATAATTTTGTTGCTTCATTACCAGAATTAGCCACATGCACGTTGCAGCCTAATCCAGCGAACATATCTTTTTCTGCACTTAGCGTAATAGTCTCATCATCGACAAGCAATAATCTTATTGGATGTTCTAATTTTTTAATGGTTTTTTTTGATTTTTTTGCAGGATTAGTCAGATTGAGCTTTAGCTCCATAGCTTTAAGAGCTGTAATATCGGTTAAAATCACAACCAAACCAATTACGTGTTTGTTTTTATCAAATAATGGCACGCGCGTGGTTCGATAATAGGTTTTAACACCGTCTTTATTAATAGGCAATTCATCTGTGTCATACGTAGCTATCCCTGAAAATAAAACATTAATATCGTTGGTTTTAAATGATTTAATATATTCTTTTGGCCAAGGTAGATGTTTTATCATTTGATCATATGGAGTTCCTATCATATCTTTAACATTTGTTATATTTAGTAATTTAACAAAATTATTGTTGCAGCCTTTCAGTAAACATTCCTTGTCAATCCAGTAGACAATATCAGGCATGCAATTAATGATATCCATGTAGTATTGATGGAGAGATGGAGAATTTTCTAGTCCATCTTGCTCGATTTGCAGTACCATCTGAATTCTCCATTTAATGGTGATATGACTTCATTATAGTACAATTTCAACAACATAATTTTCTTTAGACCTTGGCCCAACCTACAGCACTTTTAAAGATA
Source organism: Legionella genomosp. 1 (assembly GCA_945901965.1). Taxonomy (GTDB): domain Bacteria; phylum Pseudomonadota; class Gammaproteobacteria; order Legionellales; family Legionellaceae; genus CAMDMN01. The sequence continues at coordinate 8,944 of CAMDMN010000037.1, forward strand.
ATTCTAAAATGAATTTAGCTACAATTTCTTTTTGGGCAGGATAGTTGATATATGCGATCACATCTAAAGGTTTATTGATTCTTTGGCCAGTTTCTTTAGATAAAATCATCATCTCTTTAACCATTTCACCCATAGTGGAGACAAAATACACATCTGATTCTGGGCGCTTTAAGAATTCCGCATGAAATGATTTGAATACAAGGGAAATGTTAACATGAGCTTTTTTCGCATGATAAAATCCATGTAAGCCGCCGGCTAAGTCAGCGCCGACTGCTAAGGCGCCAAAATACATCGAATTTAAGTGGTTTTTCGAGCGGCGGTTTAGTTTTAATTTGATGACAATGTCTGTATCGGTTAATGTTAAAAGTGATGGATTTAAATAGCCTATTAAAGGCACCTTAAAGTGGCTAAAGCGCCAGAGAAATAATCTAAATCTGGTTAATGTTTTCATTTAATTATTCTTTACTCGCAATAATGAAACAATTTTCTTTACGCCACGTACGCGCTCGACACGTTTTAATATTGCAGTAATAGCATTAATGTTCTTAACTTCTCCTGACAAAGTTACGTTACCATTGTCAGTTGTCGCATTAATGCCAACTAAAGGGATTGATTCATCATCTAAAACTTTAGCTTTTAAAATAGCAGCTTCTACTTTAGCCGTTATATAGGCATCGGTTAAGGTTAAATTAACGCGTTTAATTTCTAAATCGTCAGTATTTACCATTTTTACGCCTTTAGTTCGAACAGCTATTCTAAGCGCGTCAACAAATGCTTGTTTATCTTTAACATGCCCACTTAATCTAACGACGCCATTTACGGTGGTGACCGAGATTTTCAACGGGTTTAAATTTATTTTCTTGGTATATTTGGCTGTGATAACAGTGGTAATTACGGAATCAGATACTTCTTGTCCAATATTTTTTAAGTCATTAGCTTTTGCTTGGGCAATAGATAAAATTAAAAAAGGTATAAGTATGAGGCGAAGTATTTTAGGCATATTTTTTTAATAAAAAATTAGGTTAAGTGATTATATCATATTCAGGTTTTAAGATGGGGTAAAGGCATAGTTAATATTGATCGTAAATTTAGGATGATTGAAGATCGGTTGGAAAATTTTAGAACACGTTTAAGCTGACGTTGTATTTACTAAGGTTTGTAAGTTAAACAGACTTTCCGGCAGGTAACACACAGACTTATCCACAGAATCTGTGGGTAAATATAATGGGTATTTATTATTTTAAAAATATAAAATAATAATAACTTCAATAAGTTAGCTTGAATTTAAAATGAGAGAGATTAATTAAGAATTTTTAGATGATTGATGTTATCCACAATCAATTTTTTAGGACGCAAAATCATTCTAACAGAATGACAAGAGATTGCTAGAGAAAAATTAATTTTTTTTATAGATTATTTTAAATCATATTTATTTATAAAAATAATGAGTACAGGGTGCCTAATTTTAGGGATAAATGGAGTTTCATTAAGTTAGTTTTAAATCATTGCGAGTAGTCATCCCTTTGTGGGGCAAACATCGGGATGACGTGCCTTAGCTGTTGCTCGCAAAGACGGATTTATGCAGTTCTAATCACTTAAGGTAGCGCTAGGGATATGTATTTTTGATAAATGTGCTAATAAGGTATACTAATGCTTTGCTCATTTTGGTGGTATTTATGCATTCAATTAAGATTCGCGGGGCAAGGACTCATAATTTAAAAAATATTAATGTTGATTTGCCCCGTAATGAACTTATAGTGATTACTGGCCTTTCAGGCTCAGGGAAATCATCCCTTGCTTTTGATACTTTATATGCAGAAGGTCAAAGACGTTATGTTGAGTCATTATCAGCTTACGCACGCCAATTTTTATCCATAATGGAAAAACCAGATGTAGACTCTATCGAAGGGTTGTCGCCCGCAATTTCTATTGAGCAAAAAGCAACTTCGCATAATCCGCGGTCAACCGTCGGCACCATAACTGAAATTTATGATTATTTACGGTTATTATTTGCACGAGTTGGTGAGCCACGCTGTCCTACTCATGGAATAAGTTTACATGCTCAAACAATAAGCCAAATGGTAGATACGGTATTATCAATGCCCGCCGACTCTAAAGTTATGATTTTAGCGCCAGTTGTGCGTGATCGCAAAGGTGAGCATGTGCAATTATTGCAACAGTTGCAAGCTAAAGGCTATGTTAGAGCACGTATTGATGGCGAGTTATGGGAGTTAGATGATGCGCCTAAATTGGCCTTACATAAAAAGCATACTATTGAAGTAATAATTGATCGCTTTAAAGTGCGAGCAGATATTTCTCAACGCTTAAGTGAGTCTTTTGAAAATGCGTTAAATCTTGCCGATGGTTTGGCAATAGTTGCGTCAATGGATCAAGCGTTTGAAGATCAAGTTTTTTCATCGAGTTTTGCCTGTAATGAATGTGGATATAGTTTAAGCGAATTAGAGCCACGGCTTTTTTCTTTTAATAATCCGATGGGTGCTTGTCCATCTTGTGATGGTTTAGGAATTGATCAATTTTTTGATGAGGCAAGAGTTATCCACGATCCTGCCCTAAGTTTGGCAGATGGTGCTATTCGAGGATGGGATAAAAAAACAAATTTTTATTATACGCTCCTTAAATCATTAGCCAATCATTATAATTTTTCAATCGATACCGCATTTATGGATTTACCAGAAAAAGCGCGCAATTTAGTTTTATATGGCAGTGGCGATGAAATTATTGACTTTCATTATCAACGAGCAAATGATGGTCATACGATTAAAAGACATCCATTTGAAGGCGTAATTCCTAATATGCAAAGGCGTTATCGCGAATCTGAATCGAATTTTGTTCGTGAAGAATTATCGTCCTATCTTTCATTTCGTCCTTGTACTGCATGTGATGGCGCAAGATTATGTATTGAGGCGCGTAATGTTTTTGTTTTGGATATAAATTTACCGGAAATAGCTTCTTATTCAATAGAGAAATCTTATGAATTTTTTAAAAATTTAAATCTCCCAGGTTCGCGTGGAGAAATA
>CAMDMN010000038.1 GCA_945901965.1 Legionella genomosp. 1
CGCAGCGTAATCCGGGATCATGACACGGTTAATTGCCAACAGCGCCAACAAATTAACTTTCAAGCTCATCCAACAAAAACCCGCCTGCTTGCATTTGCCACATTTTGGTATAATGTCCATTTGCATTAATTAAACTTGCATGCGTACCATCTTCTACGATTTGACCATTATCAAATACCAAAATCCTGTCCATTTCAGATAATGTTGCTAACCTATGAGCAATTACTATAGTTGTACGTCCCTTCATCAAGGAGTGCAAACCATCTTGAATTAGTTTTTCAGTAAGTGAATCTAGGGCTGAAGTTGCCTCATCTAAAATAAGAATTGGCGCATTTTTTAACATAGCTCGAGCAATAGCTATTCGTTGCCGCTGCCCACCTGATAATTTAATCCCGCGCTCACCAACAAGTGAATGATACCCATGTGATAATTTAGAAATAAATTCATGACAATGCGCCTTTTTCGAAGCTTTTATCACCTCTTCATCAGTAGCATCAACTCGACCATAACGTATATTTTCCATCAAGGTGCGGTGAAATAAGGAAATATCTTGTGGGATCATCGCGATATTTTCGCGTAACGATTTTTGACATACTTCAGCTATATTCTGATTATCAATCATGATGCGGCCTGATTCCACATCAAATATACGCAAAATAAGATTAGCAAAAGTAGATTTACCACCTCCAGACAGACCTATAAGCCCTACTTTTTGTCCAGGTTTAATAACCACATTTTTATTATTAAAAAGATGCGAACCCTCATCATAATGAAAGCTAACCTCATCAAATTCTATACGTCCTTTCGTAACTACTAAAGGCTTACATTTTGGTATATCGGTAACATCATGTGGGGCTGATATAATTGTTAATGCCTGTCGACATTTTCCAAGCTCTTCAGCAAAAACTACAAATTGGCTGGCAAGATACCATAAATTGTAAAAAATACTGATTGATAATGAAATAATAAAGCTAAAATCACCAATAGTTACTTTATTTTCACTATACATAGACACTAACATAATTATATTAAGACTAATAAGAACAACGATACTTATATCCCAATAAATTCTCATTTTTAAAATAGTCTTTTGCATCGCTCTATCTTTTTCCACAGTATTTTTTGTGGCATGTTGTACTAATTTATTTTCATAATCATTTCTTGAAAATAGCCTTACATTAGTAGAGTTTGTAATACTATCAACTAACTTTCCGACAACTGTTGTTTTAGAAGTAGCAAATATATTTGAAAGATCTTGAATAGGTTTAAAATAAAATATTGCAATTGCAATAAAGGCTATGGCCCAGCCAAATAAAATTAAAGCAAATATTGGATTAATTAGCAGCATAGTAACTATAGCTATTAATAAACCAATAAATTGTGCAAAACCATCATCAATAGTTGAAAATATATTAATAACACCGTTAGTCATATCTGAGATTTTATTCGATAAACTTCCAGAAAAATTAGATTGAAAAAATTGATGCGAATGTTTATTTAAATATGAAAACATATTATTAATCAGATCATAGCGAATAGATGGAAAAAATTTAAGCTTTATCCAATCTAATAAACGCATATCAGCACAAATTAGGATCCAAAGAAGAATATAAATAGAAATAGTTGGTAATAAAGCGCTAAATACCGCCGCTTTATCACCCTCAAGTGTTACAGCTTTATCGATAATTAATTTTAAAACATAAGGTGATAAAGAGTTATTGATTCCCCAATAAGATGAAGTAATTAAAAGCCCTAAGACATACCACTTATAAGGTTTGACAATATCTAAAAAGAACTTTTTTAAAGAAATTTGTGTATTCATATCTATTGTCCTTACAAAGAATAATTTTATTTCCGTTGAATCAGACTCTGATTTATTATAAAGTTGGAACCGCTTTAAAGTCCAACTTGAGCTAATATGGAAATACTTTGCTTTTTTTCAGGGATTGCTTTTTTTTATTTAAAAAATCCATACCCAATATATTTTACTACAGCGTTATTCTTTTTAAGACCGAATTTAAAATTTTTTATTTATTTTATTTTCGCAATTATATGGAGCTATTTTCATCAACTGCTTATCGCCGATTATGGCTTATCAAATGCAAATTTATTAAAAAATGCTTCACTAGAAGGTTATGTATATTCTATACCATCTAAATCTGTAAATAAAACCCAATTTCAATTTTTAGCTAATAGTATTAATAATAAGCTTGTAAAAATTAACATCTTATTATCTTGCTATGATAATTGCCCTGAAATTCATGCAGGTGAATATTGGCATCTTCGCGCTAATCTAAAAAAACCAATAAATTTAGCAAATCCTGGTGGTTTTGATTATGAAGGATGGCTTTCATCAAGGCATCTAAATTGGGTAGGAACTGCTAAAAAAAATTCCTTTCAACGCTTAAAAATTAAAGATAAGTTTTTACCTTTAATTAAATTTAGAGAAAGTCTTGCGCTAAATTTAAAAAAAATTATAAAAAATGAAGAAATATTAGGTATTGTTGAAGCGCTAACTATAGGGCTTACCAATCACATTGATAAAAAATCATGGGATCTATTTCGTCGCACAGGCACTACTCATTTAATCGACATATCAGGAGAACATATAGCTCTTATTGCTGGTATTGCTTATTGGCTAATTAAGTTTATTTGTAAAAATCTTAAAAACCTTTGTCTACGTTATCCTGCGCCTAAAATTGCAAGTATCGGCGCAATATTAATAGCAACAATCTATGCATTAGTCGCAGGATTTGCAGTCCCTACACAGCGCTCATTAATTACTTGTTGTTTAATCTTTTCAAGAGCTTTTTTAAGTCAAATTTTATCTCATTGGCAAGCATGGAGATATGCATTATTAGCAGTCCTTCTATTCGAACCACATTCAGTTTTTATGCTGGGATTTTATTTTTCATTTATTGCTGTAGCAATTTTAATTTTAATTAATCAACGAGTAAAAACAAAGGGCATTAAAAAAATGTTATCTATGCAACTTGCATGTTTATTTGGAATAATGCCTTTATCATTATATTGGTTTTCATATGCATCAATTAATGGTTTAGCAGCAAATTTAATAGCTATTCCTTTAGTTAGTTTTATAATAGTTCCATTAGCACTTATTATTACCTTTTTAAGTCCGTGGGTTATTATTCCGGGATCGGTATATATATTAAAATGGCTAATTTTAGCCTTAATGTCTTGTCTTAGATTAATTGACTCTTTTACTATTTTAAATATTAACTATACGTTTATTGCAGCAATGTCACCACTTGGGCTAATGGCCACATTAGCAATTCTTACTTTATTACCCTTAAGCCGCCTATACCCTGCCACTTTGATTTTATTAGTAGCAAGCATTTTCCCTAAATATGAAAAAATTATCTATGGTGATGCAAAAATTAATATTTTAGATGTTAGCCAAGGTCTTGCAATCATAGTAAGAACAGCTAAACACACATTAATTTACGATACTGGAATGAAATTTTATCAAGGCTCAGATATGGGTAATCTTGTAATTATTCCTTTTTTAAAAACTTTAAACATCAAGAATATTGATATGATAGTTATCAGTCATCCAGATCTTGATCATCGCGGAGGACTTTTATCTATTGAATCAAATTATAAAGTTAAAGAGTTAGTAGTTGATGATCCAAATTTCTACCATCGCGGAAGATCTTGTCATAATTATCCTGATTGGAGCTGGGATGATGTTTCTTTTAAATTTTTTCCAATAACAAAGAAATTACATGGCAAAAATAATAACTCTTGTATTCTACAAATTGCTAATAAAGATCATAAAATTCTATTTAGTGGCGATATTGAAAAATTAGCGGAAAAATATTTAGCGTCTAATTATAAAGAAGAACTTAAATCTACTGTAATGCTTATACCACATCATGGATCTAAGTCATCCTCAAGTTCTGCATTTATTAATCAAGTATCACCAAGTATTGCAATTGCTTCATATGGTTTTGACAACCGCTATAATTTCCCCCATGAAGAAGCGATAAAGACTTATAATCTTCGCAATATTCCAATATTTAATACTTTAGTTTGCGGGATGATATCTATAAATTTAAAACCAAAAGAGTTAAATCTTAATTGTTTTAGAACTAAGAAAAATCATGATTTAAACGATGTTGAATGATTATTTACCTTGCAATAATTGTAGACTATAATCAATTTTTTTATAATACAATGGACTAAATATCATGCGACCTTCCGTAACGAAGCTAAAACCAGCGCTGGCTATAGATTTAAGTACAGCAAGTTATACAGAATATTTAGAAAGCCCTATATTTAATGAATTTAATAGGCTTGATGGTAAGTATTTTGAAGAAATCGCACCTAAAGTAAATATACTGAAACAAAAAATACAAGGCTTACTCAAGGATTTAAGAAAAGGTAATCTAACTATTGATATTGATAAAAAATTAACCTCATTAAGTGAGGCGCAAAAAGAATGCTCTCTTTTTATCAAAGAGTTGCGTGAATATAGCTTAAAACACCCTCATGAACAAAAAAAGGTGGCTAAATTAATTTCAGATTTAAGACGTTTATATACGCAAACATATAGTTTGTCACTCACTCCACGTTGGACAAGTGCTATAAAACAATATAAAGATTCTCTACCAGCAGAGCAAGAATTAGATAGCACTAGTCAAATTATTGAAGAAGCTTTAGATTTTGAAGTTCAAGCTGATACTCCAGTTAAAGCGCAATCTCAATTGTTACCAGAAGCTGCTCGTAATGTTGATGTTCCTTTTACAGAAAGTGAGAGAGTTGCATTTTCTGAACACTTTGCTCAGGTGCGCGCAAAAATTCATGGGGATTATGTCGAGGCTGCTCGTGTTATTGAAGCCCTTACTCCGGAAACTGAGAATATGACATATTCTGAGTACCGTGCTCATGAAGATGTAAAAATTCGGGAACGTCTTGTTGAGGCTACTCGAACTCTTGATGCTATTCGCGATATTATTGAAGAAGTACAGGCTAAAAAAGCAGAAGTACCTAAAGAAGAAGACCAATCAGAACGAATATTTACAATAGCTCAATTTTCAGAAGTTGAAGAAACTACAGAAGATACTGCTGATGTTGCAAAAAGACTAATTGCTGCACGAATTGAGCCTGCTTTAGCTGAACTTCTAAGAAAAATTAATACAATTACTCAATCTAATAAAGAAAAATTACAAACCGCTTTAACATTACATGGTGAGTTGCGGAAATGTGCTGATGCTTATTATATTAATGGTGATCCAAGGCTTAAAGGTAAACAAGAAGCTTTCATACAAAGTTGTAATGGACATATCTCTACGGCTATGAAAATTTTATCCAAAGAGCCTGGTTGGGGAGAATATCTCATAACTCTTGCAAAACAATTAGCCAACGCTCTAGTTCGTTGTGTAACCTTAGGCCATAGACATGGATTTTTCACGATTCCTGCAAATATTCCACAAGCGTTAGAGACATTTAAACAAGATGCACGCATACAAGAACTTCAGGAAATTAATAGTAACTCACCTGAAGAATCAGAAGAGTCTGACGATACATATATAGTACTTGGTTCTGGGTGTTACTAAGGTATCCCGGTTGCTGCTAACCAGGATAGGCTCCACTGCCATTAATTTAAGGAATTAATTATTTAAATACAATGAGTAAACATTGGAGCGGCGGTCAAATGCGTGTCTTTGCGAGGTACGAAGCAATCCAGTGGTTCGGGGTGCAGGTCTCTGGATTGCTTCGTACCTCGCAAAGACGACATTGTGCAAACCGAAAAGACTGAATAACGCATTGTATTTAAAAGTAATTATCCTTAAACTAATAGCAGTGAAGCTACGTTCCTCATGAACGAGGCAAAGTAAACCTAAATGCAGCCCCCTTCCCTTCAATATTTTCCACCCATATTTTACCGCCATGTGCTGCAATAATTTTATGACAAACTGCCAAGCCAATACCTAAGCCACGAACAGATAATAATTGCTTGCCACGATAGAACTTTTCAAATAATTTATCTTTTTCTTCAACTGATATACCTGGACCCAAATCTTCAACACTAACCAAAACCGTATCTTTTTTAAGCGTAACTATTATAATAATAGGTGAATTAGATGGTGTGAATTTAACGGCATTATCAATTAAATTTTTTAAAACTTCCTGAATTAATATTTTATTTAAAGAAATTTTCGGTAAATTATTAGGGATCTCTATAGTTATAGGTCTTTCTTTTAAGATTAAATGTAACTTTTTAAATACATAATTAATCATAACTTTGATAGAAACTAATTGTTTTTCTAATTTAAAATCTTCAAACTCTAACTGGATAATACGAATAATATTATTATTCAATTGACCTAATTTTGTTATCTCATAAGCTATATCTTTACCTATAGTTCTAATACTCTCATTATCTTCTGCTTTTAAAGTATCAGCAGAACTTATAATTTTTGTTATTGGATTAGAAAGATCATTTGATATTGCTTCTAACACTGTAATTCGTGCATGCTCTGTTTTAATTTTCAATTCTTTTTTGGTGGTTTTTTCTTGCAAACGATCAACTTCTAAAGCTAAAGATAATTGATTTACACATGACTCTAAAAGATTTTGTTGCTCTGGTGAAAATAAGCGGTGATTCTTAGGTTCAATTCTCAAAACTGCAATTGGTCCATGGGTCGCTTTAAGCGGCAAATATAACGCTTGTGAAAATGATAATGTATCAGTGCCTAAACCTGCGGGCTTACCCATATCATAGACCCATCTTGCCACAGATTTTTCTTTTATATCTAATTTTTCCTTTAAAGGATAGCTAGATTGTATTTCTAGATGATTTTTCTTTAATAATAAAGCCATAACCTCACAATTAAATGTTTCTGCTATGAATTTAACTCCTTCTGAAACTAATTGTTCAACACCGCGAGTTTTAGTTAATTTTCTACTTAAAGTATAAAGTGCTGTAGTTTGATACTGAACAATACGTGATGACTCTTCATGACGGCGATTTAATATCGTTACATAACTAATAATTTGTACGACTAAAAACATCATTAATGGTGTAAATAATGATGTAAAATCAGTTACATAAAAACTTAAAAATGGATGAATAAAGAAGAAGTCATAAATAAAAACCGTAAGAATAGAAGAATAAGTTGAAACTGATAAAAGGCCAAAACGCGCAATAAGAACAAGGCTTAATAAATAAACCATTGCTAAATCTGAAGATGCTAAATAAGGGAAAAGAAAACCATTTATTAGAGTAGTAACTAATAAAATTAATGTAGCTATTCCATAGTATTTCCAAGGTATTGTTTTCTTATTATAATGTTTGTTAGGTTTAGATTTAGAAGGATCCCTGGTCATTACATATACATCTATCTCACCACAATTTCGCAGTATTTCATCAGATAAATTACGCCTAAATAAATTACCCCATAAAGTATTTTTAGTCTTTCTTATCATGATTTGGGTAATATTTTGTTCACGAGCAAATTCAATAAGTTCTTTAACAATATCAAATCCAGTTAAGACATGAGTCACAGCACCTAATTGCTCAGCTAAACGTAAATTTTGAATTGCTGCATTACGATGTTCCGAAGTTGCACCTATCTTAGGTACATCTACATAAACTGCAATCCAATCTGCAGTTAAATTTGTAGCTATTCTTTTTGCAGCGCGGATTAATTTATGAGATTCAAGACGCGGCCCCACACAGACTAATATTTTATCCCTGGTTGGCCAAATTTGTTTTATTCCTTCATTTTGCCGATAAAGAAGAACATCAGTTCCTACGCGCTCAGCAACTGTACGTAAGGCAAGCTCTCTTAAGGCAATTAAGTTACCCATTCTAAAGAAATGTTCTGTTGCAAGATTGGCTTGTTCTGATATATATATTTTCCCATCATGTAAGCGTTTTAATAATTCTTCTGGGGGTAAATCAACCACCTCAATAGTATTTGCCATTTCAAGCATAGAATCAGGTACAGTTTCACTTACTGGTGCTCTAATTATTTGAGCGACATCATCTTTTAAGCTTTCAATGTGTTGTACGTTAAGTGTAGTATAAACATCAATGCCTCTATCTAAAAACTCATTAATATCTTGCCATCTTTTTGTATGCCTTAACCCTTCAGGATTAGAGTGCGCCATTTCATCAATTAAAATTAATCCGGGATTGCGCTTAAGACCTGCATCAAGATCTAACTCAAGGCATATTTTTCCATGATAATTAATAATTTGTCTTGGTAAAACTTCAAATTTTTTTATAGTCTCATCAATCTCAGAACGCCCGTGTGACTCTGCAATCCCAATTACAACATCTAATCCCTTTTCTCGTATTTGCAGAGCATCATGCAGCATAGTATATGTCTTACCTACACCGGGAGCCGCACCTAAATATATTTTAAGCTTACCACGGCTAGATTTTCGCTCCTCATCTTTTGACCTTTGCAGTAATTGATCTGGATTTTGGCGATGTTCAGGCATTATAAATTATCCAAAGCAAGATTTAACTGCAGCACATTAATCCGCGGCTCACCAAATAAATATAAACTACGTTCAATAATATTTAAATAAATTAAATCTCTGATCTTATCTTCTGATATATTCCTAGCAACTGCGACCCTTTTAACCTGATATAATGCAGCATAAGGGCTTATTTCTGGATCAAGTCCACTGCCAGAAGCGGTTACTAAATCAACAGGAATTAGATCTGAATTTAAAAGATCATTTCCCTTTATTTCATCTACCCGTTTTTTAATAATATCCAAAAACGTAATATTTGATGGGCCACTATTTGAACCTGAAGATGCTTCGCCGTTATATGGGAAAGGCAATGTTACCGATTTTCTTCCCCAAAAATATTTAGGAGAAGAAAAATTTTGCCCGATTAATGCAGATCCTATTTTAATACCATTTTTTTCAATAATAGAACCATTAGCCTCATTAGGGAAAAATAATTGCGCAAGTGCTGTGATTGTAAGTGGGTATAATACCCCCGTTAGAATCGTTAATAAAATAAGTAAGTAAAATGCGGTCGTTAATTGATTTTTAATTTCTTTAAACATATACATTTTACATTATCCCTAAAGTTACTAAGATTAGATCTATAAGTTTAATCCCAATAAAAGGTACAATTAGCCCACCAAAACCATAAATTAGTACATTAGAACGAAGTAAACTTGAAGCCCCGACATGCCTGTATTTTACTCCACGAAGAGCTAGTGGTATTAAAAAGACAATCGTTAATGCGTTAAAAATTACTGCTGATAAAATTGCACTATTAGGTGTTGCAAGATGCATAATATTTAATGTTTTTAAGACAGGATATGTTTCTGCAAATGCAGCTGGTAAAATAGCAAAATATTTAGCAACATCATTAGCAATACTAAATGTAGTAAGAGAACCTCGAGTCATTAATAATTGTTTACCAATTTCAACCACTTCAATTAGTTTAGTTGGGTTAGAATCTAAATCTATTAAATTACCTGCTTCCTTTGCAGCTTGAGTCCCTGTATTCATAGCCACAGCTACATCAGCTTGCGCTAATGCTGGCGCATCATTTGTACCATCACCTGCCATTGCGACTAAATTACCCTTTGCTTGTAATGCACGAATAATATTTAATTTTTCTTCAGGTTTTGCATTAGCATAAAAATCATCAACTCCAGACTCAGCGGCAATTGCTGCCGCAGTTAATGGATTATCTCCAGTAATCATAATGGTTTTTATACCCATTCTGCGCATTTCAGCAAATCGTTCTTTTATCCCACCTTTAACAATATCTTTTAGATGAATTACACCTAATACAGCGTTGCCTTCAGTAACTACTAGAGCAGTTCCCCCTTGTCGCGATATTTTCTCAACAATTTTTTGCGCAGATTCAGTGAAAACTCCACCTGATTCTTTAATATATTCTTCAATAGAAGGAGACGCTCCCTTTCTAATTTGCCGACCAGGTAAATTAGCCCCACTCATTCTTGTTTCTGCAGTAAAAGGTATAAAAGTTGCTTCAAGTTTTGAAATTTCACGGCCACGTAAGCCATATTTTTTGGCTAAAACTACAATAGATCTACCTTCTGGCGTTTCATCACTTAAAGAAGCAAGTTGTGCTGCATCTGCTAATTGCTCTATAGTTACACCCTCTACAGGAATAAACTCAATTGCTTCTCTATTACCTAAAGTAATTGTTCCAGTTTTATCTAATAATAATACATCAACATCTCCAGCGGCCTCCACAGCTCTGCCAGACATTGCAATCACATTAGCTTGTATCATTCTATCCATCCCAGCAATTCCGATTGCTGACATTAATCCACCTATTGTAGTAGGAGCAAGGCAAACAAAAAGTGCTACTAAAACCGTTATGCTAACAATTTTTCCAGAACATGCTGCAATAACACTATAAATTGAAAATGGCAGCAAGGTTACACAAACTAAAAGAAAAATAATGGTAAGAGCTGCCAATAATATTGTTAGAGCTAGCTCATTAGGTGTTTTTTGACGATTAGCACCTTCAACTAAAGAAATCATATGGTCAAGAAATGTCTCACCAGGATTTTGCGTTATACGTATAATTAGCCAATCAGAAATAACTTGAGTTCCACCGGTAACAGCCGATCTATCACCACCACTTTCTCGAATAACAGGCGCTGATTCCCCGGTTACCGCACTTTCATTAACAGTTGCAATTCCTTCAATTACTTCACCATCACTTGGAACAAAATCTCCCGCCGTAACTAAGACAATGTCTCCTAGGCGCAAATCAACTGATCTAACCTCTGTATATTTAGAATCTTTTTTTGCTAATAAAAGTTTTTTTGCAGGAATCTCACGGCGCGCCTTTCTTAGAGATTGAGCTTGAGCTTTACCACGACCTTCTGCCATACTTTCTGCAAAATTTGCAAAAAACAATGTAAACCAAAGCCATGAAGTTATTGCAAAAATAAACCAAACATACTCTTCACCTTCTGAAACTAACGCCTGAATAAAAAGACCGGTCGTTAAAATTGAACCTAGATAAACAGCAAACATAACAGGATTTCTAATTTGCTTTTGCGGGACTAATTTTAGAAATGAATCATATAGTGCCATTTTTATTATGCTAATATTCAAAAGAGAATTTGAGCGAGATTTAGTGGCCATAAGACTCCATAAGCATTAATTGTTCAACGACAGGACCTAGAGCGCAAGCAGGAAGAAAAGATAAAGCGCCAATAATTATTATTACGCCAATAAGTAAGGTAATAAAAAGTGGTGTATGAGTAGTAAGAGTGCCTGAGCTTTTTGGAACTATTTTTTTCCTAACCAGTGATCCTGCAATCGCAAGTGTAGGGATTGCAATCCAATATCTACCAATTAACATTACCAAACTGCCAAGTAAATTATAAAATGGTGTATTACTATTTAAGCCGGAAAAAGCACTACCATTATTATTAGTCAATGAAGTAAATGCGTAAAGTATTTCTGTAAACCCATGTGCGCCATGATTAGCAATAGAATCAACACCATCTTTACTAACAACTGCAATTGCCGCAGTTAGTAAAACTATAACCGGCATAACCAAAACAGCAAGGGATGCCATTTTCATCTCAAACGGTTCAATTTTTTTGCCTAAATATTCAGGGGTACGACCAACCATTAAACCTGCAACAAAAACTGTTATGATGACAAGCATTAACATGCCAGAAAGCCCTGATCCAACACCACCAAATATTACTTCGCCTAAATGCATAAGTACTAAAGGAACTAATCCACCAATTGGGGTATACGAATCAAACATGGAATTATTAGAGCCATTGGATGTAGCCGTAGTC
>CAMDMN010000039.1 GCA_945901965.1 Legionella genomosp. 1
TACATTAGCTCTTGCATCCTCAAATTGCTTAGTCGCACGAGCACTCAAGGCATGAACTCCACGATGCACATTAGCATTATCATGCTCATAAAAATTAGCTATTGCATCAATCACAACTTGTGGTTTTTGCGTTGTGGCCGCATTATCAAAATAAATAAGCTGATGCCCATTTACAATTTGATCTAAAGCCGGGAAATCTTGGCGGATTCTTTTAATATCAAGCTTATTAATTAAATTTTGCTCTATGCTCATAATTTTTCTTCCTAAAACGTGCTAAACGTTTAACAAGGTTTCCACCCAGATTTTAATATTCATATCTGTAATATAGCAAAGATTTGCTGTAATAAATGCATTAACTAAATATCTACTGGCTTCTTCATGGCCAATTCCGCGTGCAGCAAAATAAAATAATGCCTCATCATCTAACTGCCCTACTGTCGCGCCATGTGTACATATTACATCATCAGCAAAAATTTCTAATTGAGGTTTTGTGTCAATTTCTGTATTTAGAGATAACAACAAATTTTTATTCTGCTGTTTAGCTACAGTATGATTTGCACCTTTTTCTACAATTACACGCCCATTAAATACAGCCTTTGACTCACCGCGTAAAACGCCTTTATAATCTTGCTCACTAGTACAATCTTTTGCCGCGTGCGTAACCACTGTATGATGATCTATATTCTGTTTATCTGTAGTTAAATATACTCCATTCATTAAACATCGTGCTTTAGGCTCGGTTAAATTTATAGCTATGTCACTACGAACCAATTTTCCACTAATATTAAATGAATGGCTATCAAACTGACTATTCTCTTTTTGATTTACGGCAATTTGGCCAATATGATAGGCTAAATTAGATTCACGAATAATTTTATAATGGGTTAACTTAGCCTTTTCTGCTAAAGATACTTCGGTAATTGTATTGGTAAAATAACAAGTTTCTCCTAGAGCTTCATAGTCTTCAATAATATTAATTGAACTTTGATTTTCAAGAACTATAAGATGACGAAGATATATGGCCTGATTAGTCTTATCTTGCCGATGAGAAATATATAATGGCTCGTTTAAACAAACGCCTTGTGGCAAATAAATAAACAATCCATCATGCATCATCGCCGTATTTAATGCTTGAAAACCATTTTCTTGTTTAAGAATATTAGATAAATATGGCTTTATTTTATCAGCATGTTCTATAAAAGCCGCTGATAATGGTTTTATAATAATACCCTTTGGTAATGAAGCAGCCAGATCATCAGCACCAATAACAACACCATTAATCAAAGCTAATTTATGCACAAATGGAACGTCTATATCAGGAAGATTTAATAAATCATTAGATGATAATTTATCTTCACTTTTAAATTGATGCTGCAATAATGCATCAACTGACGTGTACTTCCAATCTTCATGTTGATGAGTTGGAAAGCCAATTTTCCTAAGGTGAGATAAAGCATCTTCCTGCAAGTTCTTAAACCAAGGAGTAGAAGAAAATCGCCCATTAATTTGCTGTTGATAAAAATCTAAAAGCTCAGTCATATCTATTCACTATCCTTCAACCAACTATAACCCTTATCTTCTAATTCAAGCGCCAATGTTTTATCACCAGATTTAATTATGCTGCCATTAGATAAAACATGAATAAAATCAGGCTCAATATAATTTAATAAGCGTTGGTAGTGAGTAACCAAAATTATAGCTCTGTCAGGCGAGCGCATAGCATTAATGCCTTGTGAAATCACTCGTAAGGCATCAATATCTAGACCTGAATCTGTCTCGTCAAGAATTGCAAGCTTAGGCATGAGGGCCGCCATTTGTAATATTTCATTACGTTTTTTCTCACCACCTGAAAAACCTTCATTAATACTTCGATATAAAAAGCTTTCATCCATATCTACTAACTTACATTTCTCACGAATAAAGCTCAAAAACTCTATTGCATCTAAAGTCTTATCACCAGTTCCACGTTTAACAGCATTAACTGCCGCTTTAAGAAAATTGATATTGGTTACACCTGGAATTTCTACTGGATATTGAAAAGACATAAAAATACCAGCCAAAGCTCGCTCTTCTGCTGATAAAGGTAATAAATCTTTACCTAAAAAGTTAATAGATCCACCAGTTACCTCATAGGAGGGGTGACCTGCTAGTACTTTTGATAATGTACTTTTACCTGAGCCATTTGGCCCCATGATAACATGTACTTCACCTGGTTTAATGTGTAGATCTATCCCTTTTAAGATTTGTAGATCGTTCGTTGCTACCTGTAAATTCTTTATTTCTAACATAATTAGCCCACCGCCCCTTCCAAACTAATACCTAACAACTTCGTTGCTTCCACCGCAAATTCCATGGGTAACTCTTTTAAAACTTGTTTGCAGAAACCATTTACAATCATTGATACGGCATCTTCCATACCAATACCTCGTTGCTGGCAATAAAATAATTGCTCTTCACTAATTTTAGATGTTGTTGCCTCATGCTCCACTCTAGCTGTTGGATTTTTAACTTCAATATATGGAAAAGTATGCGCCCCACATTCACTTCCCATTAACAGTGAATCACATTGAGTATAATTGCGAGCATTAAGAGCTGTTGGTGCTATTCGCACTAAGCCACGATATGCATTATGTGAATGTCCTGCACTAATACCTTTTGAAATAATTGTTGAGCTTGTATTTTTACCCAAATGAATCATTTTAGTACCAGTGTCAGCTTGCTGCTTATTATTAGTAACAGCCACTGAGTAAAATTCACCGACAGAATCATCACCACGTAAGATAACACTAGGGTATTTCCACGTAATTGCAGATCCAGTTTCAATTTGTGTCCACGATATTTTCGAGCGTTTCCCACGACAAACACCGCGCTTAGTTACAAAATTATAAATTCCGCCTTTACCATCTTTGTCCCCTGGGTACCAATTTTGTACCGTAGAGTATTTAATTTGTGCGTTATCTAAAGCTACCAACTCAACTACTGCTGCATGCAATTGATTTTCATCACGCATAGGAGCCGTACATCCCTCAAGATAAGATACATAACTATCAGCATCAGCAATTATTAATGTACGCTCAAATTGTCCGGTTGAAGCCGCATTTATACGAAAATAAGTCGATAATTCCATCGGACAACGCACACCTTTAGGAATATAAACAAAAGATCCATCACTAAATACCGCTGAATTTAGCGCTGCATAAAAATTATCCCGATATGGAACTACAGAACCAAGATATTTTTTGATAAGCTCAGGATGCTCATGGACTGCTTCAGAAAAAGGACAAAAAATCACCCCCTTCTCAGCCAATTTTGCTTTAAAAGTAGTTGCGACCGATACGCTATCAAAAACTGCATCAACAGCTACACCGGCAAGAATTTCTTGCTCTTGTAGAGGTATCCCTAATTTTTCATAGGTTCTTAGTAGTTCAGGATCAACTTCAGCTAAACTTTTAGGCCCGTCTTTTAAATTTTTTGGCGCTGAATAATAAGAGATAGCTTGATAATCAATTTCAGGATAATGAACCGAGCTCCATGTAGGCGTTTTACAAGTTAGCCAATGCCGAAAAGCTTTTAATCGCCATTCCAACATAAATGAAGGCTCACCTTTAATTGTAGATATACGTGTAATAACAGATTCATCTAAACCTGGTGGAAAGGTATCTACCTCTATATCAGTAACAAACCCATGCTGATATTCCTTTTCGAGCAAGGAATTTATTTGATCATTATTTTTTGACACTACTAACTCCAACTGCTAATTGCTTAATGCCGTCAAGATTTATTATAGGTATATTAGGCATAGCCAACGCTTCTAAACTAACACTCGCTAATGCAGCCTCTATAGCGTTAGATATTAACTGCCAATTTCCTTGAATCTGACAAACAGATTGCAAAGAACAATGATGAGGCTGCAAACTACATTCAGTCAAACCACGAGAATCATCAAAAGCATAAATTAAATCTTTAAGCGTAATCATAGACGGTTGCCGTTGCAAACGATAACCACCAGCGACCCCGCGTACGGAATCTAATAACTTTGCAAGAGTCAATTTCTTCAATAATTTGCTAACTGTAGGTATATTTAAATGTGTATTTAATGCAATTTCACGGGCATTACAAAGCTTATCTGGTTGCTTTGCAAGATACACCATTACTACAGTTCCATAATCTGCCAATTTACTGATACGGAGCATACCATTCCTACTTTTAATAATCTAGTACTGTTTAGGTCTTAATTAAAGACGAATGATACTATTTCATATAACAAAATACTATAGCTCGCTCATCAAAATTATAAATTAACTCTTAGATATCTAAGCCAAACTTGGGCTTGTTATAATATCTGGTGAATCAGAATTATTTCTATCACCTGAAAATAAAGAATAAACTGGTAAAATTGCAGCACTGACCATCATTGCAATTCCACAACCAATAATAACTGGCTTTGATAAAATTATTCCTACTACTAAAGCTGTCACAGCAGTAAATTGCGCTATAAATGCAAGACTTTTTAAATATAAAAAATAATTAATCGGCTGTATCGCCAATATATCTGCCAAATTACAGCGCAAATAAAATTTAAGCACATGAGCCTCACATTTTTTAAGCTCAAGCTGCTTAGATATATAAGCTAAATAGCTAGGATTACTAGTAAAATCTTCACCATATTTAGCTTTAAGCTTTTTAATCCAGGCTTCTTTTACCTTATGAGAAATGTTTAAAGACTTCAAGATTGCAGCAGGCTCAACTAAATCCTCAAATACATTTTGAATAGCTTTAATTATATCACCGCGCTCTTTATTTGATTTTACAGCCATCCTTTTTCTAAAATGATCTAACACAAACTGATTAAAATCTAACTTAATAATTTCAATATTTAACCCGGATAATAAAGGATGATTAGGAATAGCAGTATACAAGCGCTTGATCATACCACTAAAACAAGAAGGCTTATCTCCTTCCTGATCATCATATTCTTCTTGTTTATCTTTTAAGTTTAGCCTTGTTTTATCCCAATTATGCGCTCTCCCCACAAGTGCTAAACTCTTTATAAAAAACTCTATACGGTTATTTATAGTAGAATCATTATATTCTGGGAAGAGATCATCACTAGCCGCTAACCAATAATAAGCAATTAAATCAATATAATCTTCAAAATATGAATAACGCAATTTAAACGAATTAGGTTTAAGAAATTGGGCATCTTTATCTAGCCAATGATTTGGTTTAGATAAATAGCGAAAGGCAGTATGCAGATGATTTTTATAATATTCTTTAAGAGCTAACTCATGATCAATACTAGATAAATTGAGAGCAATAAAATCATTCCACAATAAAGGCAATTTAATAAGATCTCCGTTTATATTTAATATCGCCGGATCTTTTTCATAACTATCTTTCAAATGATTTTTAAATAGTTCAAATACACTAACAGTTCCACCAAGTTCTTGCATCTTTAGTTTATAATACGATTTTAATCCATCAAACATTTTTTGTTGACCAGGATCTAATGCTCCGATAGATGACTCTTCATCTTCTACTATTTCTCGCAAATTAAGATCGTCAGTATTAGTATGAGTTTGTTTAGAATTTTCAGTTATCGCCTCACCTACTTCTAAATTAGATAGCAAAGCTAAAACAGCCTCAATATTATTTACATTTCTTGCCAATAGTAGTAATTGATGAGACTCTTCATCTCTAGAGGTTAAATTAATTCGATTTCTGATAGTTGGTAAATCAAGTAATTGATTAATATTTGCATCTAATGAACGATTATTAGAACGAATTGAATTTCTTAAAATAATAAAATAAAATTGAAAATCATCTTCTTCTATATCAAATATAGGATTTTCTATAGTTGGGATAAATGACTTTTTCTTAACATCTAATAATTCAAATTCAGTCATAACAAATGAACTAAGATTATATCCAAAATCTTGACTATTATTCTCTGCATAATCAAAAATTGAGGGTATTTCAATTAAGCGGCTAAATACGTCTGGATAATTATCAGCATAAGCTAATAACTCCTTAATATCATCTTCAGATAAATCATTAATTACTCCATCAACCAAAAGCAATTGATTAACTATACGTAAATAACAATTTTCTACTGCTCGTTTCAATGCATCTAACATACAAAATACTCTTAAATCTATAAACTAATTATAATTAAGCAAGCATAACATAAAAATGCAAACTGCCACATATTAAATCATCTGGGTTTTAAAAAAATCTAAAAACTCTAAATTAAAGCGATAGTGTGTACCAAAAATACGTCTTTGTGAGCGGAATCCGAGCCACGACCGTTAGGGAGTGGAGATCTTAAGAACCACACTCCCTAACGGTCGTGGCTCGGATTCCACCAGACAATTCAGTCCCATCAAGGATCATCAGACTTGTGGGGAACGATATGGCTGCATCAAGGCTACGATATTTTTTAACTTGTGGGTAATAATTAAATGGGAGCGGCTTGCCATCGCCACCCAGAAGATATCTAGATACCGCGGCACATAGGCGCTCTGAATAATTCATGCAAACTAATTGTCAACAGACTCTATTAGCATTGCTGTTTACTCCTTGTAAAACTCACCGCTTTATAAGTCTTTAGACCGCGTTAAATCTGGATCAGATTCATCTAAATATTTTTTACCTAACAAAAGGACACAAGCGCCTAGTTCTTGCTGATAAATATCGCCTATCACTTCTTCTGAAGCTCCATCTGTTTCTAAATCTTTTTTAATCAATTCTATTTGTTTATATTCAGGAACAAAAGCACCTAAAGTTAAAATTTCAGCTACAGCCGCACAGAAATCGTTTATTAAATACACAACTTTCATTAACATTGAAGCACTATTTCGCCTTATTGCTGCTTGCAATAGAGTCTTAATTGCTTCTAAATCCTCGATGCTTCTATCTTCTAAATCACTTTGAGAGTCATCCTCTACAATTGGTGGTTGAAAAAATGTAGCTTGATTCTGTCTTCGTTGATGAGAAGGATTCTCAGCGCTTAATGTTTGCAATGCTTGACTTATATTATGAACCCCACGAAAAGATTCCGCCAAACCTAATAAAATCCTTGGATATTGTGGGATTATTTTGCGTAATCCTATAATTTCACCTATTGCAACAAAACAATTCTCAACATCTTCTTTTTTAGTTACAAGTTCCTTAAGTTTTTCTATTGCTGCAAAAATATTTTGCCGTGCTATATGCTCAATAATCTCTGCAGTTTCTTTATAAGAATCAAGTTCAGTTTTTGCATTGGCAATTATTGTACGAATTAACTCGATCTTTTCCATAGTGTTTTCTTCGCGCAACATACATATTTGATCATCGTATTGTTGCGTGCTTACAGTTTTACGCAAAATTACATTTTCTTGTAATAACTCTCTGATACGTAAAGATACAGGACGATGGCGTATTGGCCTTGTTTCATCCAAATTATAATTAGCTTTTAATTCTCTTGTAATTTCATCAACATGACGGCCAGTTGAATCAGCGAGCTCTCTTGCCATAAAAATTAAATGGCTATCAGATAAATTAAACTCTGCAATAAATTTATTCCTAATAGATTCAAGAGGTATTTTTTTAAATGAAGCGTATGCTTGACAAGCTCGCTCTACATCAGCACCTTTATCAATAGCAAAATTTTCTTGACTAGATATACACTGAATCAACCAATGAACCAATATTTCATCAACTTCATCAGATGTTGAACACCCCTTGATTACCGTTTCATGAACCATTAAATCCAACTGCTCTCGTCTAATTAAATCTCTACCAGGATTAGGTTCATCTTCCCTGCCAGCTAAACATCTTTCAGCATTTTTTAAAGCATAAGGCCCACATGATGAACCATCTTCCTGGCGCCATGAGTATTGATAAACGTCTTGGGAAACAATTACATTATCCATACCGTAGACTTGGATAAATAATTTTTCGACCCGATCCAATTCGGCCTGGATACGAGGAGGCAATGGATAATTTTGTCCAGCGAATTGTGAATCTGTAAAATTAATTTTTACAACTTTCTTCGCATTCTTCTCTTCAATAGCAACAGTAATTGCAGTCCAATGAAGATTTCCCTTATTTAAAGGAAGGATGATGTTGTGCGGAAAAGATATAATAGATTGCAAATGATTGCGGTCAAGGCCTGTTTTATAAGTAACATTAGGGCAAATAAATGAACGATTTGTTCCGGCTTTAGCCCATGATGAGCCTATATCATCCACTTGCGCATCAGTATACCAATAATCACTTATTATAGATCTTTGCTCACACAATCTTGGCATTTAATGCCCCAAATTAAATCCACATGGAAGTTATTTTAACGCATATGACATTAATTTACTATTTATATTCTACGCTTATAATCTCATACTCAACAATTCCACCTGGAGTTTTTACAACAACTTCCTCATCAATATGTTTACCAATAAAAGCACGGCCAATAGGTGAGCTATAAGAAATTTTATTTAATTTAATATTTGCCTCATCTTCGCCAACAATTTTATAAGTAATTTCAGTATCTGTTTGTAAATTACATACGCAGACCGTAGTACCAAATACAACCTTACCATTGTTAGGTAATTTAGAAATATCAACAATCTGAGCATTGGATAATTTTGCTTCAAGCTCTATAATTCGACCCTCAGCGAAACTTTGCTGTTCACGCGCAGCATGATACTCAGCATTTTCTTTTAAATCACCATGCGCACGCGCGACGGCTATAGCTTCAATTATGCTTGGTCGCTCTATTGTTTTTAACCGATGTAACTCATTTTTCAGTGCCAAAGCACCTTCAACTGTCATTGGATGTTTTTGCATAAACGCCTCAACCTAATGTAAACCTTGTAATTTCGTAACCGTTATTCTATCTTCATACTTCATTGCTAAACAAGCAGCTTCTGCCCCTGATAAAGTAGTCGTATAGCTCACCTTATGCTGCAATGCATTGCGCCTAATTGCAAATGAATCAGCAATTGCTAGTTTACCCTCGGTTGTATTCACAATAAAGTCAATTTCATGATTTTTTATATAATCAACCACATGCGGGCGACCTTCAGCTACCCTAAACACTCTTTTGCAATTAATCCCCGCAGCTTCTAAGACTTTAGCAGTACCTCTTGTCGCAATAATTTCAAAACCTAGATCTATTAACCTTTTTGCTATTTCGCCAACTCGTGCTTTATCAGCGTCACGAACAGATACAAAAGCTCGTCTTCTTTTAATAATATTAGCTGAAGCGCCTAATTGCGCTTTTGCATATGCCTGACCAAAGCGTTTAGCTACCCCCATAACTTCACCAGTAGATTTCATTTCAGGACCTAAAATTGAATCAACTCCTGCGAATTTAATGAAGGGGAAAACTGGTAGTTTAATAGAGTAAAAAGAAGGCATTGGATAATTAATAGATACGCCTTGTTCCTGCAAACTCTTTCCAACTTTACAAAGTGCCGCAATCTTAGCTAGTGGTAAACCTGTTGCCTTCGAAACAAAAGGAACAGTCCTAGAAGCTCGTGGATTTACTTCTAAAACATATATATCATCAGACTGAATAGCAAATTGCGCATTAATTAAACCTACCACACCTAACTCTAATGCTAATTTAGTCATTTGCTCTATTAAATCTTGTTGCACCACTGTAGATATACTAAATGGTGGCAAAGTACATGCAGAATCTCCAGAGTGAATTCCTGCTTGTTCAATATGCTCCATGATAGCGCCAATCAATACATTTTTGCCATCACATACAGCATCAATATCAACTTCAATAGCATCATTTAAAAATTTATCTAATAAAACTGGAGCATCATTAGACACAGCCACGGCATGAGTTAAATAATAGCGCAAATCTTCTTCTTGATATACTACTTCCATAGCACGTCCACCCAATACATAAGATGGCCTCACAACTAGAGGATAGCCAATAACATTTGCTAATTTTATAGCTTCCTCTTCAGAGCGCACAGTACCATTTGCTGGCTGGTGTAAATGCAATTTCGTAACAATTTTCTGAAACCGCTCGCGATCTTCAGCTTTATCAATAGAGTCTGGTGAAGTGCCTATTATTTTCACGCCATTTGCTTCTAAAGCACGCGCTAATTTTAAAGGTGTTTGTCCACCATAATGAACAATAACTCCTTCTGGTTTTTCAATATCAACTACGGCTAAAACATCTTCAAGAGTTAATGGCTCAAAATATAGAATATCTGCGGTATCAAAATCTGTGGAAACAGTTTCAGGATTACAATTTACCATAATCGTTTTAAAACCCGCCTCACGCAAAGCTAAAGCTGCATGAACACAACAATAATCAAACTCAATCCCCTGACCTATGCGATTTGGTCCACCACCTAAGATCATAATTTTTGGCTTATCAGTCAGAGGACGTGCCTCACAAGTTTTTTCATAACATGAATATAGATAGGCAGTATCAGATGGAAATTCACCAGCGCAAGAATCAATTCTTTTATAAACTGGTTTTATCCCTAAAGATAAGCGATGAGCTCTAACTTCATCTTCACTGCAATTTAATATTCCTGCTAAATAAAGATCGGCAAAACCATGTCGTTTTAACTGATAAAGTTTATCTTTTGTAAGATCTTTAATTGAAGTATCTAAAAGATCACTTTCCATCATAACTAATTCATTAATTTGCCCTAAAAACCAAGGATCTACTTTAGATTCTTGATAAATTTCATCAATAGATAATCCCTGCCGAAAAGCATCAGCTATATACCACAAACGATCAGGAGTTGGCTCTCGTAAAAGACCACGAAGAGCTGCCATATCCCCTTTTTTAAATAATGAATGTAGGCCACATCGTCCTGTTTCTAAACTTCTAATTGCTTTTTGTAATGATTCTTGGAAAGTAGTACCAATCGCCATCACTTCACCTACAGATTTCATTTGCGTAGAAAGAGTAGGTTTAGTTTGTGGAAATTTATCAAAATTAAAACGTGGTATTTTCGTTACGACGTAATCAATAGTAGGCTCAAAAGATGCAGGTATTTTTCCACCTGTTATTTCATTAGCTAACTCATCAAGTGTATAACCTACAGCAAGCAATGCCGCGACTTTTGCAATTGGAAACCCTGTAGCCTTAGAGGCAAGGGCTGAACTACGCGATACTCGCGGGTTCATTTCTACAACTAAAATTCGCCCATCTTCTGGATTGACTGCAAATTGCACATTGGAACCACCAGTATCAACTCCAACAGCACGCAAAACCAAAATAGCGGCATCCCGCATGCGTTGAAATTCTTTGTCAGTTAAAGTTTGTGCAGGAGCCACTGTAATCGAATCACCGGTATGTACACCCATAGGATCAAGATTTTCTATAGTGCAAACAATAATGCAATTATCATTTTTATCGCGCACTACTTCCATTTCAAATTCTTTCCAACCAAGAACTGACTCATCAAGCAATAATTCATGAGTAGGCGATAACTCAAAACCACGACCGCAAATTTCTTCAAATTCTTCACGATTATAGGCGATTCCACCGCCGCTTCCACCCATAGTAAATGAGGGACGAATAATTGTCGGATATCCTAGTTGAGCTTGCACAGATAAAGCCTCTTCCATACTATGAGCAATAGCTGAGCGCGGCATTTCCAAGCCGATTTTCTTCATTAATTTACGGAATTTATCTCGATCTTCTGCTTTATCAATAGCTTCTTTTGT
Source organism: Legionella genomosp. 1 (assembly GCA_945901965.1). GTDB lineage: Bacteria > Pseudomonadota > Gammaproteobacteria > Legionellales > Legionellaceae > CAMDMN01. The sequence goes on from CAMDMN010000039.1 coordinate 11,692, forward strand.
AGCGCCTATCATTTCGACATTAAATTTTTCTAAAATACCTTCGCGAACAAGATCTAGCGCACAATTAAGCGCCGTTTG
>CAMDMN010000040.1 GCA_945901965.1 Legionella genomosp. 1
AACCAGTTTTCCTGGCGATAATAGCCGTTTGGAACCACCTGATCCCATCCCGAACTCAGAAGTGAAACAAACGTACGCCGATGATAGTGTGGGGTTTCCCCATGTGAAAGTAGGTCATTGCCAGGATTTTATTACCAAAAAGCGGCTTAAAGCCGCTTTTTTTTTAATAGGAATATCTAATGAGCGATTTAGGTTCTTTTCCTAATGTAAGACCTAGAAGGTTAAGACGTTTAAAATCTATTAGAAGTTTGGTGCAGGAAACCTATTTAAACCCTGAAAAACTTGTATTGCCGTTATTTATTAAACATGGCGTGCAAATTAAAAATCCTATTAAATCTATGCCAGGGCATTTTCAATTAAGTATCGATCAATTAGCCGAAGAAATAAAAACTATTAAATCATTAGGTATTAAAAGCGTTTTATTATTTGGGATCCCTCAGTTTAAAGATCCTTTAGCAAAAGATAGTTATAATGATAACGGCATTATTCAAACAGCTATTCGTACTATTAAAAAATTAGCACCAAATTTACTGGTTATGACAGATAATTGTTTTTGTGAATACACGGATCATGGACATTGCGGAATATTAGCAGATAATTTTAATGATCTTGATCTAACTACTGATAATGATAAATCATTAGAGTTATTAGCTCTTCAGGCTATAAGTTATGCTAAAGCCGGAGCTGATATTATTGCCCCTAGCTGTAATATTGATGGCATGGTGCAAAAAATTAGAATAGCTTTAGATGGTTCTGGTTTTAAACATATTCCTATTTTAAGTTATGCTGTTAAATATGCTTCTGCAATGTACGGACCTTTCCGTCAAGCGGCTGAAGGAGCGCCAAAATCAGGAGATAGATCTACTTATCAAATGGATTATGCGAATTCTTTTGAAGCTATTAGAGAATGTGCTTTAGATGTTGCTGAAGGTGCTGATTTTTTAATGGTAAAGCCTGCACATACTTATCTTGATATTATCTACCGAGTTAAAGAATCTTTTCCTTATTTACCCTTAGGTGCTTATCATACTAGTGGTGAATTTGCCATGCTTAAAGCAGCTGCAGAGAATGGATGGATAGATGAAAAAAAAGCGGTTTTAGAAGTGCTTACATCAATTCATCGGGCTGGAGCTGATTTTATTATTTCATACTATACTAAAGAAGTAGCAGCTTGGATTAATCCTAAGTCTGGTAGTTGAAATTACTACAATCCATGACCGCACTGATTTTACGTTAAATAATTGGTTTAGATCTAATAAGGGATTTATTATGTACACATCAAATTATATTTATCACCATGGTGAACAAGAGATGCATGGTTATGTTGCTTATAATGATGATGGTAAGCAACGGCCAGCAGTATTAATCGTGCATGATTGGTCTGGTCGTAATGAATTTGTTTGTAATAAAGCTTTAATGATGGCAAATTTGGGTTATGTTGGATTTGCCATTGATATGTATGGACATGGACGTATTGGTGAAACTACAGATGAAAAATTAGCATTAATGCAACCATTAGTTAATGATAGGCTTTTATTACGAGATCGTGTTACGGCTGCATTGGATGCTTTAATTACAATGGATGAAGTTGATGATAGCCGTATTGCAGCTATTGGTTTTTGCTTTGGTGGTCTATGTGTTTTGGATTTAGCACGTTCAGGTGCATCTATTTTAGGTGCGGTTAGTTTTCATGGATTGTTAGGTGCACCTCTTGATCTCCCTTCTAATACTATTAAAGCAAAGATATTAGCTTTACACGGGTATGATGATCCTATGGTTTCGCAATTACAAGTTAATGATTTTTGTCAGGAGATGACTAAAGCCTCTGTTGATTGGCAAATTCATATGTATGGTCATACTCAGCATGCCTTTTCTAATCCAGAAGCTCATGATAAAGTGTTAGGGACTATTTATAATCCTGATGCGGAGCGACGTTCGTTGCAATTGATGACAAATTTTCTTGAAGAATTATTTGATAAAAATTAAATGAATAATATGACCAGTCAAATTTCTAACTATGATTTAGCATTTAAATTAGGTAATATTTTGCAGGAGCGAAAATTATATTGTGCTACTGCAGAGTCTTGTACTGGAGGCGCTTTATCGGCAGCGATAACTGAAATTCCAGGTAGTTCAAAGTGGTTTGAACGTGGCTTTATTGTTTATACTAATGAGTCTAAATCTCAACTTTTATCAGTTCCTGCGTCTATTATTATGACATATGGTGCTGTAAGTGAAGAAACTGTTTGTGCTATGGCAGATGGTGCTATTATTAATAGTGCTGCCGATGTAAGTATAGCTATATCAGGGATAGCAGGTCCAAGCGGTGGTTCACTAAAAAATCCTGTAGGGACTGTATGGATTGCATGGAGTGGTGATTTAAAGCCTACGTATGCTAAGTGTTATTTATTTACAGGTGATAGAGGTTCTATAAGACAGCAAGCTGTACAAAAAGCTATGCAAGGTTTAATTATGAGATGTAAATTAAAAATTTAACTATTGCAGTTTGTGGATAACTTGAATTTTACAATACTCATAATAGCAAGACGTCTTCCAGAGCGCATAGTAGCAACACGTTATCCTAGCAGTGCGTCATCCTGAGCGCGTGTTTTTTGTGCGAAGGATCTCCTGAATGTTGCACAATTTTCTGCAAATGGAGATCCCTCGTTGCACTCGGGATGACGTATTAAAAATTTAACTACGGAGATTAAAATGGCTGATAAATTTACTCAAATAACACAAGATATTTCTTCACAATTAGCTAAATTGCGTAAAGAGATCCCTGATGTAATGGCAGGTTTTTCTGCTCTGGCACAAGCTTCATCAAAAGATGGCGCTTTAGATAAAAAATCAAAAGAATTGATTGCTATAGCTTTAGCTGTGGCTAATCATTGTCCTGGGTGTATTGGTTTTCATTCACAAGCTTTAGTAAAACTTAATACAAGCCGTGAAGAATTATTAGAAACATTATCAATGGCTATTTATATGGGTGGTGGTCCATCATTGATGTATGCAGCCGAAGCGCTTGAAGCTTTTGAAGAATTTAGTAAAAGCTGATTATTTAATAAATCAAGGCTTATCCATTATTATTACCCCATGCTCCTGTAGGTACAGCTGTCTGATTATTCGTACCTTGATGTTGTGGGCATGGGTATTGTTTTTTTATGCCCATTAATGCTACTTGTGAAACAGATAATTTATTTTTATCAGATTGCTGGCTTGGAATTGAGCGGTAAGTTTGTTGGATTATGTCATTTACTTGTCCTGCGTTTAATTGCACTCCAGATGGTAGGCAAAATAATGGAGATCCTTGTTGGCTTGTAGTTTCATTTAGTAATGAAAGAGTTTCCGTAATGCTTTCAGATGTAAGGGTAAGAATTGTTCTAGCTGAGCGAGCCCATGCTTGTGATTGTTGGTCTGCCTTTATTTCCATTTGTGGAATGTTATTCGCGATATTCATGTAGTGATCAATGGTGTCAGCACAAACATTGTATGAAATTATCAAACATAACAAAATGATTTTTCGCATATTCTTCCTTGATTGATCCTAAGAGGACCTCATTAAATATCTAGCAAATTAATAATGTAGGTTGGGCCTTGGCCCAACCTACAAATACTTTAGGTACTTAATAAGAACGTTATAGCAGTATCATAGAGCATGAGGCTTTAACCAATCAAGACTAAATGCTAAAAATAAAAAAAGAAATAAAAATAAAGAAATACATATCCGCCAAGTTAGTGCTTTAACCGTGCTTTTAGAGTTTCCTCCATCACGAACTAAATAATAAAGACCACTTCCAAGAGAAAAAATAATAATTATCATAGCAATTAACACGATGATTTTGGCTAACATTTGTTATACTCCAGTTCTTGTAATTGTAGGGTTATTATATTGAGTTTAAGTAAATATAAAATAAGATTTAATCCAAGTTGGGTAATGAGTTTATTAACGTTTTTCGCGATATTTTTATTTGCACGTTTAGGTTTCTGGCAATTAGACCGCGCTCAAGTGAAAAAAGAAATATTATCAGCTAATAGTAGGTTTGCAAAGCTTGCCCCTAAATCTTGGAGCCAAAATGATAAATTACCTCGTCAATATCAACAAATAAATGTTAAAGGATATTATCTGCCCCAAGTATTTTTACTTGATAATCAGCATCATAATCATAATTTTGGTTACGATGTTATTTCTTTGTTAAATACAGCTAATGGTAAAATTATTTTAGTTGATCGAGGATGGATAGCAGGAGATATTTCAAGGCAGATTTATCCAGAAATTGAAAGGCCAATAGGTAATATTTCTTTGGCAGGATCTGTTTATTATCCCTCTACAAAAAATTGGGTATTAGGTCAGGTAATTGAGAAAAAATCTAAAGATTTAGTGGTTATCGAGAGTTTTGATACAAAATTATTAGCCCAATTTTTGCATAAATCAGTCTATCCGTTTATTATTCGCTTAAATCAAGATAATGCTAATGGTTACGTGCGTGAGTGGGCTCTAGTATCAATGCCGCCCGAGCGTCATTATGCTTATGCTTTTCAGTGGTTTGCCATTGCAATAGTAATTTTGATTATGTTTATTGGACTTAATTTTAAGAAAGAATATAAAAATGAAAATCGTAAATCATAAATATTTTGTTTTAATACTTATAGCTCTGGTTTTTGCAGCACCAGGAATATCAGCCTATATTTTTTTTGAGCATCCTTATTGGATAAAATCTAATAGTAATAATAAAGGTAGATTATTAAATCCACCAGTTTTATTGCCTTTAGTTCAAAAATCTAATCTTAAATGGAAATTTATAATTTGGTCTAAAAATGACTGTTCTACAGATTGTATTAGGCAATTAGATAAATTAGCTCGTGTTAGATTGGCTTTGGGCCGACGTTTATATGATGTTAATCAAGAATTGTTATTAGGATCTGAAGCGCGAAAATTATCTATACAACAACTTAAGAAATTTAAAGATCAAGATATCAAAGTTGTTAGATTAACTAAAGTACAAGAAGAACTTAAGGTCTTTAATGATAATAATGCTATTTTTATAGCAAACCCATCTGATTATTTGGTTTTAGCTTATCAAGAAACCACGAGTCCGGGTGATATTTTTAATGATATTAAACAGTTGTTAAATACAACAAATAAAGCAGGAAAATAGATTTATGTCTTTAAAATACATACGTTTTATAGCAAATACAGCTATTATTTTAGCCTTGTTTGTAGTGATGCTAGGTGCTTATACTCGTCTTACTGATGCAGGTTTAGGTTGTCCTGATTGGCCTCTTTGTTATGGTCACATGGTGGTTAATTTTGAAGCGAATGCATTAGATGGTGTGCACAATAAATATAAAGGAATGACTATTGAGCCGCGTAAAGCATGGACTGAAATGGCGCATCGATATGCAGCTTTCACCTTGAGTCTATTAATTATTTCAATTTTTATAAGTTCATGGCGAGTAAAAGTTAAAAATTGGCGTTTGCCCAGAGTTGTTCCGACATTATTGATTTTATTATTGGCATTTCAAGCAGCTTTAGGAATGTGGACGGTCACGTTAAAATTATTGCCAGTTGTAGTGATGGGGCATTTGTTGGGTGGTATGTTAATTTTTGCAAGTCTTTGTTATTTTCGTATGCAGTTATCTCAAGATTTTAGGCCGAGTTCAGTTAAATGGCAATTTTGGGTTAATTTAGGGTTGGTACTAATATTTTTACAAATAGCTCTAGGTGGCTGGGTAAGTTCTAACTATGCGGGGATTGCATGTATTGGTTTCCCTCAATGTAATGGTCAGTGGCTACCTTCATTAGATTTTTCTAATGCTTTTAATTTGTTGTCACCAATTGGGGATAATTATCAAGGTGGTCGATTAGCAGCTGATGCTAGGTTGACTATACAATTTATTCATCGCATAGGAGCTTTGGTAGTAGCAAGTTACGTAATTATCTTATCTTTATTAATTATTTTGAAAGAAAAGGTTAAAGCATTACGTTTATGGGCGATATTTGCATTATTATTAGTGCTGATGCAATTTACAATTGGCATTGTGAATGTAATATACTTGCTGCCTATATGGTCAGCTGTGATGCATAATGGTTTAGCGGCTTTATTATTAGCTACGATGTTAATGATTTGTTACTTAGCTAAATGGAGATCATATTAATGCAGGTTATCTTTACACCAGAGTTTAGAATAGCTTTGCGTGATTATATTGAGTTGTGTAAGCCGCGTGTAGTCGCCTTGATGTTATTAACGGTGATAGTTGGTATGTTTCTTGCAACTCCAGGTTTAATACCTATTTCAACGGTTTTTGCGAGCCTTTTGGGTATTGGTCTTTGTGCTTCTTCTGCTGCCGCAATTAATCATATAGTTGATAAACGTATTGATGCCTTAATGGTGCGCACTAAAAAACGACCCGTGGCGCATGGTAGGGTTTCTGTAACTGCTGCATTATGGTTTGCATTGATCATAGGGATTTCTGGTTTAGTTTTATTAGTATATTTTGTAAATAGCCTTACAGCTGTTCTTACTTTTATTACCTTAATTGGGTATGCGGGTATTTATACGGGTTATCTTAAGCGTGCAACTTCGCAAAATATCGTAATAGGTGGATTAGCAGGAGCTGCCCCTCCTTTATTGGGATGGACGGCAATATCTAATCAACTTGATCCACAAGCACTGCTTTTAGTCTTAATTATTTTCACGTGGACACCACCACATTTTTGGGCTCTTGCGATTTATCGTTTTGATGACTATAAAAACGCTGAAATCCCGATGTTGCCAGTTACGCATGGAATTATGCATACTAAACTTAATATATTGCTATATACCATTTTGTTGGTGGTCGTAACTTTATTACCTTTTATCGTTAAGATGAGTGGTTTATTTTATTTAGTTGGGGCAATTTTATTAGGATTAAGATTTTTATATTGGGCAATAGTATTATATCGCAGTGAAGAGGCTGCTGATGCTATGCGTACTTTTAGGTTCTCTATTGTTTATTTAATGCTGCTATTTGTATTTTTATTGATTGATCATTATTTGTAAGGGGATATAATGCTTCAGAAAAAAGGTGGAATTAGAATTACCGTTTTAAGTTTAAGCGTTTTTGTCATCGCTTTGTTCGGGTTATTTATTTCGCAACATCAAATTTTGTATAAAAAACAAGATTTGAGTCAATTTCATGGCACGCTATTGCAAAAACCACGTAATTTAAGTGAATTTGCGCTATTAGGTAGTGATAATCAGCCTTTTAATAATGCAAGCCTTCAAGGGCGTTGGACGATGGCGTTTTTTGGTTTTACAAGTTGTGGCTCAATTTGCCCGACTACCATGGCTGAATTATCTAAAATGTATAATTTATTAGAGTCTAAGGGACAGAAATCTTTACCAAATATAGTAATGATTTCACTTGATCCAAAACGAGATACATTAGATAAATTAGCTAGTTATGTAAAAGCATTTCATCCTAGTTTTTATGGTGCGTCTGGTGATGAAATATCACTTAATAAATTGACGGCGGAATTTGGCATAGCTTATGAAAAAATTGCTAAAAAGGATAGTGCAAATTCAAAGGATTATGATATTGAGCATACGGGTACTCTAATCCTTTTAAATCCAAAAGGTGAGATAGCGGCGTTTTTCACTACACCTCATAATGCTTCATTATTAGCTGAAGATTATATGATGTTGGATCAAAATACTTAACTGTGGTAAATAATTATTCAAAGGTAAATTAAATTATGAGAATTGCAATTTTAGCGACTAATCCCTCTTTGTATTCGCATAAGCGTTTGCGACAAGCGGGAGAGGATGCGGGGCATGATGTACAAATTATTAATCCGCTATATTGCTATATGAATGTGGCGGCTTCTTGTCCTAAAATACATTATCGAGGTGGTCCATTACCATTTTATGATGCAATAATCCCGCGCATTGGCGCATCAAATACTTTCTATGGTACGGCAGTATTAAGGCATTTAGAAACAATGGGGATTTATACATTAAATGAATCTATAGCCATTTCACGTTCACGAGATAAATTTAGATCATTACAGTTATTGGCGCGTAAAGGGATCCCCATGCCATTAACTAGTTTTGCGCAATCGCCTGATAATACCGAAGATCTTATTCGCATGGTAGGCGGCGCTCCTTTAGTTATAAAACTTTTGGAAGGTACTCAAGGAAAGGGCGTAATGTTAGCTGATAGTCATCAATCAGCGGTAAGTATTATAAATGCATTTAAAGAAATGCATGCCAATATATTGGTGCAAGAGTTTATTCAAGAGTCAAAAGGTACTGACATACGTTGTTTGGTTATTGATGGAAAAGTAGTCGCTGCGATGAAGCGCCAAGCTAAAGAGGGAGAGTTCCGTGCTAATGTTCATCAAGGTGGAACTGCTCTAAAAGTTAAATTAACCCCTCTGGAAAGAGCAATAGCTATAGCTGCTGCAAAAACAATGGGTCTTAAAGTAGCTGGTGTTGATTTATTACGTTCAAATAATGGTCCACTAGTTTTGGAGATTAATTCATCTCCAGGTCTTGAAGGAATTGAGACGACTACGCAAATAGATATCGCTGGTAAAATTATCAAATATATTGAAAATAATGCCAAGCCTACTAGTATGAATAAACGTTTTCAGGGGTAAAAATTCAGGAACGTTAAAAAATTAAAGCAGGTTTTGTCCTTGGCCTAATGTCACTAGCCTAAACGGCGTCATGAATAAATATACGTCTTTGCGAGCGTTAGCGAAACAATCTAGTGGCCTTAAATGACTCTGGATTGCTTAGCTAACGCGGCTGCTAAGGAAAAAATAACTTAAGCCGCTCTTCTAAGTCCAGCAGCTTGTCTCTAGATCTATAGATCTTTCTGCTACAAATTAAAGAGTTAATCTATCCTTCCTTCAAGTCTTGATGGCAGCTATGGGTAAACGCAAGATTATTTAACAATTCCAACTAATTTTGACGCTTCTCACTTTTACCTAATAGCCAATCAACATTCACTTCTAATTCATTAGCCAGTAATAAAAGCAAAGGTGGCTCAACGCCTGTATTACCATTTAATATGGCTTCAGCTTTAAAGCGTGGAATTTTAATTAACTTAGCTAAAATTTCAATACGCTCATCATTGCGCAGAGGCACCCCAATTTCATCTAATTCTTTATTAAGGCGCTCAGAAAATTCTTTATTACTCATGTTATCTCCTATGGGATTTGATTTTTATCACCCAATACATTTGGTATAGCATAAAATTACAAATTTACAAGTTGACTACAGGGCAAACGCATCTAAATTTTTAACATTATTTATGTTTTAAAACCCGTCATTACGAGCGTAAGCGAAGCAATCCAGTGGCCTTAAGGTTCACGCAAAGGTCGCTAGATTGCTTCACTTTATTAACAATGACGACATGCAGTTTATATTTAGGTCACAAGATTCGTTTGCCCTGAAGTTGACTGGGTACAATTGGCACTGTGAAATACATGAGCAGAAAATCCGAACCATGACCATCAGTAAGCGGAACAGTTAAATCACCAACGACATCTATTTTTAATTTACTTACTCTTAAGTGGAGCCATGCCCAGGCCCTGTATTATCTTGATTAACTTCACTATGAGATTTTCTATCTTTCATATCTTTAATAAGATCTGGATTATCTCGTCCCCATTGTTGTATTTCCTGAGGTCTTAATGTAATAGCAGGCATACCAATCACCACAAAGTTTAATTATTATATTTAAAGTTTAGTATATTGCCATGTGTATTCAAGTAAAATAGAAAAAAATGTTGTAGTAAAATGAAAATATCAAATCATGCTATGTGATAATCTGTTATCGATTATTATATGTGGCGAGATTTATTTTGTTTTCTGAAGATCCTTTATTGCAGAAGTGGGTAACCCACATATAGAGAGAAGATTTTTAAATAAAACAGCAGGCTTAAAGAAAATTGTAGGTTGGGCATCGCCATTAGGTCTTGGCCCAACTTACGACAACTTATTTGTCTATATTAAAGGTGCACCCAGTTATATCAATAATTGCATTAATCCAGATTTCATTATCATTAAGACAAGGAGCTAAAGTTAATTCTTTGCCGCCTAAGGCAAGCCATTGCTCTTTAAGTCTTATGCCAATTTCCTCGATAGTTTCTAAGCAATCAGCAACAAAAGAAGGGCAGATAACTAATAGGCTTTTTATTCCTTTTTTTATTAAATCTTCTAATATTTTATCTGTATATGGCTTTATCCATGGTGTTTTTCCAAACCTTGATTGAAATGCTGTACTATATGTCTCAGATTTTAAGCCAATTGCTTTAGCAATTAAATTTGTTGTTTCCATGCATTGGGCGCGATAGCAACCTTTATCATTAGTGTTAGTAGACGGACAGCTAGTTGTACAAACTTTTTCGCATCCAATTTTATGCAGATGATTTTCAGGTATTCCATGATAGCTAAATAATATGTGTTCATGATCTTTAATAAGCGGCTTTAAAATTTCAACTTCTGCATTAATAAAGCTTGGGTGTGAGTGAAAGTCTCTAATTAGATGTAGAGAAGGGATTAGCTCCTTAGTACTTAAAAGTCCTAGAGTTTTTTCAATTGATGATCCTGTCGCTGCTGACGAATATTGTGGATAGAGAGGAAGAATTGTAATAGTTTCACAATGTTGTAATTCAATTAGGGCTTTTTCAATACTTGGGTTTCCATAGCGCATACCTAGAGCTACTTTATAATGAGGTTTTAGCTTTTTTTGTAATTTGGCGCTTAAATTTTTGCTATGGATGCTTAATGGTGAGCCTTCTTTCTGCCAAATAGCTTGGTACGCGTGAGCTGAGCGATGCGATCTAAAAGGTAGTATTATACAATACAGCAAAAGATAACGCAGTGGCGCCGGCAAATTAATTACGCGCCGGTCGCTAAGAAATTCACGAAGATAGCGTCTAACAGAAGCCGTGGTCGCTTTATCTGGTGTGCCAAGATTAATTAATAATAAACCATGTTTCATATGATCAAATCATAAACGTTGAATGTACGATATGATATATCATAGCTAACATTAAGCCAAATCTAGCTACAGCAGATAATTTTTATTTAAGCTATAGCTTCTTCTGCTGAGTCTATATTTTCAACTGATTTAACATTGGCAGCATGTACACCGCGTTCGCCTTTACCAGCATCAAATTCAACAATTTGCCCAGCAACAAGAGTTTTGTACCCTGTGCCTTCTATAGCTGAAAAGTGAACGAATATATCTTCACCGCCACCTTCAGGAATAATAAATCCCCAGCCCTTAGCATTGTTAAACCATTTTACTTCGCCTTTAGCCATGATTCCTCCTTAACATCATTTGAGATCTAAATAACTGCATTTATCCTTAAACGCCATAAACTAAAAAATCAGTTCTAATAACAACATAACCTAAAATAGATTTAATTCTCAATAGATTTTTATAAAAAATCGAAATAATATGGAAAATTATTCGTAAAAATCGTATTTTATGAACAGGTTACGATTATTTATTTTATTAAGGGTAATAAATGAAAGGCATGGAGAAAAAAAATACTTTATTTTTTGGGGCCATTTTTACTTTAGGAATTTGTGGGAATATTTTTGCCGATGAGCCATCTAAAAATTATAACGAGTCTGTTAAGAAAAATGGAAATTGGTTTGTCGCAGCTGATATAGGTGCTCT
>CAMDMN010000041.1 GCA_945901965.1 Legionella genomosp. 1
TCTACTATATTTTCAGGATTCATAGCTTTAGTTATTGATCTGCCTATTACCAAAAAATCTGATTTCAATTTTATAGCATCTTCTGGAGTTACAGATCTAGACTGATCATCTTTAGAATCATTTTTTAAACGGATCCCTGGAGTAACAGTTATAAAATCGTCTCCAATTTGTGCTTTAATTAAAGGAACCTCTAACGCAGAGCATACAACTCCATCAAGACCTGCAGCTTTAGCAATTTTTGCCAATTCAATAATCCTCTGCTCTAATGGCTTATTTATACCTGAGGACAATAAATCATCATTACTCATAGAGGTTAATACAGTTACAGCGATTAATAATGGGCGATTAGTTCCATATGGAATTAAAGCTTCTTTAGCAGCTTGCAGCATTTTTAAGCCGCCAGATGCATGAACATTAATCATCCAAACACCTAAATCAGCCGCAGCCTTACAAGATTTAGCAACAGTACTAGGAATGTCGTGAAATTTTAAATCTAAGAAAACTTTAAATTTTCTAGCAACTAAGGATCTAACAAAATCTGGTCCAAATAAAGTAAACATCTCAGAGCCTACTTTAATGGCTACTTTCTTATAATCTAATTTAGAAATTAAAAACTCAGCATCGATAAGATTATCAAAATCAAGAGCTACTATTAGGGTATGTTGACCATTCATTTTATCAGATCCTTAAAAAGGCGACGTTACGCCCTCATGCAAGGTATAGAATATAGGGTGGGCAAAACACAGTCATATCATTACCTACAAGTTAATTTTATCTTGGCAAGTGAGCGGAATCCGAGCCAAGACCGTTAGGGAGTGGAGATCTTAAGAACCACACTCCCTAACGGTCATGGCTCGGATTCCACCAGACAACGAAGTCCAATCAAGGATCATAAGACTTGTGGGTAATAATATAAACACAGTGTGCCAACCATTCACACTACGTATAGCTTATATTTTAGATTAATCGCCCTCTAATCCATGAATAGGTTTAATCCTACTCCACTGTTTACAGCTAGGACAGTTCCAATGTAATAATTTACCGGCAAATCCACAATGTTCACAGCGATAAATTGGTTTATTTTCTAAAAACTTAGATGTAATATTATAAAGCATTTCCAATTTATCACGAACTTTCCCATGTACCGATTCAAGATGCCAATTAATTAAACGATTTAAGCCTCTAATTGATGGATATCTCGCAAGTTGGGTTGAAATAAAATCAATTGCTAAATCAAGACTTTTCTCATCTCGTAGATATTCACCTATAACAAAAATTACTGACGCATGAGGATGATCAGCTAAGATATTTTCTAAGTAATCAACACACTCATCCATTGCATCTAATTCACGATGACAAATAACTAAAGGTTCAATTATCTCCGTTATATAATTAGCATTTTGTTGCGGTATATTTTTTAAAGTTTTTATAGCCTGCTTATAACGGCCATTTTTCATATCAAAATTAGCATGCATCAAACTTGCACGAACTGATTTTTTATCTATAATTAATGCCTGCTTTATAGCAGAATTTGCCTTATCATAAGCATTCTTTTTAAGTGCCTCTGTCGCTATTTCACAATAATAATGAGCCGCTTGAGCATGCATACTAGTTCCAGTGGAAAACTCTAATTGCCGTGATATATCAAGTGCTTTTTCCCAAGCTTTTTCTTCTTGATAAATAGCTAATAAACCCTGCAGGCTAGTAATTTCTCGCTCACCACCTAACTCAACTACTTCAATAAAAATTCTTTCAGCTCTATCAAAAACACCTGCGCTCATATAATCCTGGCCCAATGATAAAAGAGCTTGTTTACGTTGTGTTGCACTTAATTGAGGTCTTGCAATAAGGTTTTGGTGGATCCTAATAGCTCTATCTACTTCGCCACGACGACGAAATAAACTACCAAGAGCTAAATGTGTTTCTACTGTATCACTATCAACATCTAATAATTTAATAAATACATCAACTGCCTTATCTGGTTGTTCATTTAATAAATAATTTAAGCCAACCACATATTCATGTGAAAAATTATTAGAAGATTTATTTTCTTTTGATGAATTAGCTCGGCTTGCAACCCACCAGCCAGACCAGGCTGCTGCGGGTAATAATAATGGCCATAACTGTATCATTTTAATGATGATCCTTTAAAGGAATAGCTCGTAAATTCTTGATTTCTTTTTCAGTTAGATTTAATTGATGTCTGATTTTACGATTTTCGTTTTTCAAACTTAAATAGCGATATATAAAAATTAAAAAACCAATAACTATGCCAATTCCTAGAGTGATAATAATTAATAGTGATATTGGCATTTTAATTAAAGAGAAATATAAATTTATTTGTACAGCTGTTGCATTTAATGCGGCAAAACTTACACCAAGAATAATCAATATAATGTAAAAAAAAGTCATCACTAACCGCATGAAAAATCCTTAAATTTAATTATCCTAAATTTATCTGTTGATTCTATTTAACGAGAAGAATCTACTGATGAATTTAAGATTATAAAAAAAGCGTAGATAACTACGCTTTTTAATAAGATTGCTAAAATTTATATTATTAAACAATCTATATTGCACTATTATAGGAGATAAATAAACTACTCTCCGTCTTTATTAGCCATTTTTTCTTTCAATAAATCACCTAATGTAGCTGTTGGCTCTGAACCACTACGCGAGTATTTTTTAATCGCGTCAGCTTGCTCTTGGGCATCTTTAGCTTTAACAGACAATGAAACCGTACGATTTTTCTTATCTACGTTGATAATTTTAGCTTCAATTTCATCGCCTTCTTTAACTAAAGTAGTCGCATCAGTTACTTTCTCATCAGATAAATCACTTGCACGAATCGTACCAACAATATCTTCAGATAATTGAACTGTTACAGTTTTAGCATCTACAGCTGTAACTATACCCTTAACTAAAGCACCTTTGGTAAATTGATCAGCAAAGTTTTGTGAAGTATCTTCTTCTAACTGTTTTAAGCCTAAAGAAATTCTTTCACGCTCGGCATCAATTGCAAGAATAACTGCTTCAAGTTCTTGGCCTTTCTTAAACTGTTTAACAGCTTCTTCACCAGGAACTGTCCAAGAAATATCAGACAAGTGAACTAAGCCGTCAATTTCGCCATCTAGGCCGATAAAGATTCCGAAATCAGTAATAGAACGAATTTTACCACTAACTTTTTGTCCTTTAGAGTGACCTTTAGAGAAGTTCTGCCATGGGTTACCAACACATTGCTTCATACCTAAAGAAATACGACGACGGTCTTCATCAATTTCAAGAACCATAACTTCGCTTACATCTCCAAGAGCTACAACTTTAGATGGATGTACGTTTTTGTTAGTCCAATCCATTTCTGACATATGAACTAAACCTTCAACACCTTCTTCAATTTCAACAAAACAACCGTAATCAGTAATATTAGTTACCTTTCCTTCCAATCTCTTACCTATTGGATATCTTTGTACTAAATCAACCCATGGATCATTGCCTAATTGCTTCATACCCAATGAAACACGATTACGCTCACTATCAAAACTTAATACTTTAACTTTGATTTCTTGGCCAACTGTTAATAATTCACTAGGATGTTTAACACGTTTCCAAGATATATCAGTAATATGTAATAGACCATCTATACCGCCAAGATCGATAAATGCACCGTAATCTGTTAGATTTTTAACGATACCATTTAGCTCTTGACCATCATGTAATGAATCTAGCAGAGCCTGTCTATCAGCACTACTTTCTTCTTCAACTACAGCGCGACGTGATACCACGATATTATTGCGCTTAAGATCCATTTTAATAACTTTAAATTCAAGTTCTTTGCCTTCAAGATAAGATGGATCACGTACTGGACGCACATCCACTAAAGAACCAGGTAAAAACGCACGAATAGTTCCAATTTCAACAGTAAAACCACCTTTAACCTTACCTGAAATTAACCCTATCACAGTCTCATTATTTTCATGTGACTTAGATAATTTACGCCAAGACTCTTGACGCTTCGCTTTTTCTCTTGAAAGAAGTGTTTCACCGTGGCCGTCTTCAACTGAATCCAATGCCACTTCAACTGTATCGCCGATATTAATTTCTAAATCGCCATTTTTATCATGGAATTCTTCTATAGCAACAATACCTTCAGATTTTAATCCGGCATTTAATGTTACATAGTCATCATCAATTCCAATAACTTTGGCAGATATAATAGCACCAGGATAAAACTGGGCGCCGACGATAGATTTCTCGAATAATTCTTTAAAACTTTCAGACATGTTAGTAAACTCTTTAGTAAAAAATTGAAAAAATAAGCCTTATGCTTACTCTTCCCCCCATAAATACAACTCAACTACAATTTAAGTAATAGGCCGTAGATAAAGCGTAGCCTGGTTGCTTGCAACCGGAGTTCCGATTAAGGTAAATCCCGGTTGCAAGCAACCAGACTACTTTTACTGACCTATTACAAATTTAACCGCTAACCGGTTAATTTTAATACATTCTCAAATACTTGCTTAATAGTTAGCCCTGTTGTATCTAACTTGATCGCATCTACCGCAGGCACTAATGGAGAATGCGATCTGGCAGTATCCCGCTCATCTCGCTTAAGCATTTCATCCATAACCTGCGCGAGACTAGCATTATTTCCACTTTCTTTCAACTGTAAATATCGTCTACTAGCTCTTTCTTCGTCACTTGCATAAAGAAAGATCTTTAATTTTGCTTTAGGAAATACAACAGTGCCCATATCACGGCCATCTGTAACCAAACCAGGAGGAGTTGCAAATGCTCGTTGACGTTCAAGTAATGCCTGCCTTACCTCAGGAATCACGGCTATTTTAGAAGCATTTTGCCCTGTAGATTCTTCTCTAATTTCTTTAGATCTAATTTTTTCATCTAAAATAACAATACTATTTTCTGAATCATCCATTTCAAAGCGCAAATTAAGGAGATTAGCTTTTGCTACAAGACCCTCAACATCATTTAAATCAAGATTAGATTTAATAGCCGCATAAGCTAATACACGATATATTGCACCACTATCTAAAAAATTCCATTTTAAATGTTTTGCCAGCATATGACATAATGTACCCTTGCCAGTTCCACTTGGACCATCAATAGTAATAATTGGTATATTTTTGTCACTATTCATCTTTTATTTCCACTATTGATAAATTAAGTCGATTAGCCATAGCCACAAAATTTGGAAATGACGTAGCAACATTTGAACAATTTTTAATTGTAATTGGCTCTTTAGCTACAGCACCGGCTATTGCAAATGACATAGCAATTCTATGATCATTTCGACTTTCAACAGTACCTCCTAAAATCTCACCGCCATGAATAATTATTCCATCTTCAAAAACTTCTGTTTCAATCCCTAATTTTGCCAAGCCATCAGCCATAGCGACTATACGATCAGATTCCTTGCAGCGTAATTCTACAGCCCCATGTATTGTTGTTTTACCTGTTGCACAACATGCAGCTATAAATATAATTGGAAATTCATCAATGGCTATAGGCACCATTGCAGCAGGAACATCAATCCCCTCTAATGGTGCATGTTTTACATAAATATCTGCTACCATCTCCTCGCCACAAAGTCTTTTATTAGAAATTTCAATATTAGCGCCCATCAACTGTAATATTTGAATTATTCCTGTGCGCGTAGGGTTTATCCCAACATTTCTAATTACTAATTCAGCATTAGGGATAATAGTAGCCGCAACTATAAAAAACGCGGCAGATGATATATCGCCAGGTACTATTACATCAGTCCCCTGCCCCTCAGATTGAGAATTAATTATGATAGAGTTATCAGACTTATAAATAGGGTATGAAAAAGCAGTTAACATGCGCTCAGTATGATCACGAGTTAAACCAGTTTCAATAACCTCGGTTTCACCATTAGCATACATTCCTGCTAATAATAAACATGATTTTACTTGAGCCGATGCTACTGGCATTTCATAAGAAATACCATGTAATTGCTGACCGCCTTTAATATATATTGGAGGTAAACCTGCCACAGTCCTTAAATCCGCCCCCATCTGCTTTAATGGGCGACTCACTCGCTCCATAGGTCTTTTTAATAAGCTTGAGTCACCGGTTAATTCAGTATCAAATTCTTGAGCGGCTAAGATCCCAGTTAATAGTCTTATGGTCGTGCCTGAATTACCACAATTAATAATACTATTAGGTTTTTTTAATCCATATTTCCCAACACCATGAATAACAACCCGCTGTGAATATGGACCTTCAATTTTAACACCCAGAGCCTGAAAAGCATGTAAAGTAGATAAACAATCTTCTCCATCTAAAAATCCACTAACAGTCGTAGTTCCTTTTGATATAGCACCTAACATAATAGCACGATGTGAAATTGACTTATCACCAGGGACAGTAATATCTCCTTGCATAGATGAAATTTTAGAACTTACAAAATCATGTGATGTCATTTACTCTGTTCCTTAGCAAAATCATCCATAAATGTAATTAGTGATAAAACTCCTTCTATCGGCATCGCATTATATAGGCTCGCGCGTAACCCACCTTTAATACGATGTCCTTTAAGCGCAAGTAATCCATGTTTATTCGCTTTTATTAAAAATTCATCTATTAAATTTTCTCTTTCTAAGGTAAAACATATATTTACAATTGAGCGAGAATTTTTATTTATCTCTGATTTATAAAATGTAGAATCATCAATATAGTCGTACAATAACGCTGCCTTCTTGCAATTAATTTGATAAAGACTATCAATCCCACCTTTTGCTTTTATCCATCGCAACATTTTATGCGCCAAATAACAGTTAAATCCAGGGGGAGTTGCATATAATGATTTATGGCTAACTTGAATTTGATAATCAAGCATAGTAGGAATTTTAAGATCAGGTGACTTTTCTAATAAATCATTACGCAATATAACAATTGTTAAACCAGCTATTGAAATATTTTTCTGCGCACCAGCAAAAATCAAACCATAATCTCTGATATTTATAGGTTCAGACAATAAGCATGAAGTCATATCGGCAATTAAAGGGATATTATCTACCTTAGGAGTATCATGAAACCTAACACCATCAATAGTTTCATTAGGTGTATAATATAGATAAGTTGTATCTTCTTGAATATCCCAATTTTTGGGCTTCGGGACTTCGGTAAAATTAAGATCACTTGTAGATGCAACACAATATGCTTTCTTTAATTTACATGCTTCTTCATAAGCATAAGACGACCATACTCCAGAGATAAGATAACCTGCTTTTTGCTCATTATTTAATAAATTTAGCGGAATCATCGCAAATTGAGCTCGAGCAGGCCCATTTAAAAAAAGAACATGATAATCATTAGGGATTGCTAAAATTTCGCGAAAATCTGCCGTAAGATCTTCCATCAGCTGCATAAAAGGAGGAGTGCGATGTCCAATTTCTAAAATAGACATCCCTAGTCCTTGCCAATTTAATAGCTCCTCTTTTGCCTCTTCTAATATTTCTAGCGGCAGCGTCGCGGGACCCGCGCCAAAATTATATGCTCTCGTCTTCATTTGAGTCTATAATTTCTTGGGATTCATTAAAATCCTTATCATCTTTAACTTCCGGATCATCTATAATTTCTTGCCCATCTTTAAAATCCTTATCATCTTTAATTTCTTCTATCCGCTGCATTCCTACAACACGCTCTTCTGCACTAACATTAATTAAGCGAACTCCTTGAGTATTTCTGCCAATAATAGAAAGCTCACTAACTTTAAATCGTACTAAAGTACCTTGATCGGTAATTAACATTGCCTCATCACCATCGGTGACTTGAAGAGCTCTTACCACCTTACCATTACGTTCACTAACCTGAATAGAAATAACACCTTTACCACCACGGCCAGTAATACGATATTCATCAACATCAGTACGTTTACCATAACCAAATTCAGTAGCGGTTAAAATAGTTCCACCTTCATGAGCAACAACTAATGATTTAACTGATTGATCTTTCTCTAACCTAATACCACGCACTCCACGTGCTGTTCGTCCTGTAGATCTAACTAAAGTTTCATCAAAACGGATAACCTTACCAGCATCAGAGAATAACATTATGTCTTTAGTACCATCAGTAATATCAACGCCGACTAAACGATCATCTTCAACTAAATCAACAGCAATAATTCCATTAGAACGTGGTCTACTAAATGCATTAAGCGGTACTTTTTTGACTGTTCCAAATTTTGTTGCCATAAATACAAAATTATCATCTTTATATTCACGAACTGGCAACATAGCGTTAATTGCTTCGTTTTCAGCTAATGGTAAAATATTAATAATTGGCTTACCACGCGCAAGTCTAGATGCTAATGGTAATTGATATGCTTTTAACCAATATAATTTACCATGGTTTGAGAAACAAAGAAGCGTATCATGAGTATTAGCAATAACCAGACGTTCGATAAAATCTTCATCTTTAACATTAGTCGCTGATTTGCCTTTACCACCTCGATGCTGAGCTTGATAATCAGTAAGAGGCTGATATTTTACATAACCTTGATGCGATAGCGTTACAACAACATCTTCTTCAGTAATAAGATCTTCAATCGTTAAATCTTCACGAGATGCAAGAATTTCAGTTCTTCTTGCATCACCAAATTGCGCTTTAATTTCTAATAATTCATCATTAATTATTTGCATTAATCTTTCAGGAGATGAAAGTATAAAGAGCAACGCTTTAATTACATCTAATAGTTCCTCGAACTCTTTTAAAATTTTATCTTGTTCTAATGCCGTTAAGCGATGTAAACGCAATTCAAGTATTGCTTGAGCTTGCAGTGGAGATAGTTTATAGCCTTTATCACTTAGACCAAACTCTTTTGCTAAATCATCTGGTCGTGATGCATCAGCCCCTGCATTGCCTAACATTCCAAGCACTAAACCTGGTGGCCATTCAATTTCTAATAATCTTTCTTTGGCTTCAAGTGGTGATGGAGATTTTTTAATTAAATCGATCATTTCATCAATATTTGCAAGCGCTATGCCTAATCCTTCCAACAAATGTGCTCGAGCCCGCGCTTTTTTAAGTTCAAAAATAGAACGCCTTGTTACTACTTCACGACGATGCTTAATGAAATATTCTAAAATTTGTTTAATGTTAAGTGTTCTTGGTTGCCCATCAACTAAAGCTACCATATTTATCCCAAATACAACTTGCATTTGAGTATGGGTGTAAAGATTATTAACCATTACTTCAGCGACTTCACCACGTCTAAGCTCAATAACTACACGCATACCTTGCTTATCTGACTCATCTCGAAGGCCAGTTATTCCTTCTACTTTTTTCTCACGAACTAATTCTGCTATACGCTCAATAAGACGAGCTTTATTAACTTGATAAGGTAGCTCGGTAATAATGATAGCCTGTTTATTATTAGACTCATCAATTTCAATTTCAGTCCTTGCTCGAATTAAAATTCGACCACGACCAGTTCGATAGGCCTCAACAATGCCACCGCGGCCATTAATAATTGCAGCTGTTGGAAAATCAGGCCCAGGAACTATAGTCATTAGTTCATCAATGGTAAGTTCGGGATTAGCTACCAATGCTACGGCTGCATTGATAATTTCAGTTAAATTGTGCGGAGGAATATTAGTCGCCATTCCCACAGCAATACCTGAGGAACCATTTACTAATAAATTTGGAGTTCTTGCAGGAAACACAACCGGTGCAAATTCAGTTTCATCATAGTTTGGACTAAAATCTACGGTTTCTTTATCTAAGTCGGCAATTAAAGCGTGCGCTACTTTAGACATTCTAACTTCGGTATAACGCATTGCAGCTGGTGCATCACCATCTACAGAACCAAAGTTACCTTGTCCATCAACTAACATATAACGCATAGAAAAATGCTGCGCCATACGTACAATAGTGTCATAAACTGCGGTATCACCATGAGGGTGATATTTACCAATTACGTCCCCAACAACACGAGCTGATTTTTTATAAGGTTTATTCCAATCATTACCTAATTCGCTCATCGCATATAAAACACGGCGATGTACAGGTTTCAAACCATCACGCACATCAGGTAAAGCGCGTCCGACGATAACACTCATGGCGTAATCAAGATAAGATTGTTTTATCTCGTCTTCAATATTAACCGGTGTTACTTCTTTTGCTGAATAAGCCATGTTTAGGTCGTGTCCTTATGCAATAAATTTATTGTTATAAAGCATAATAGAATATCACAAGGAGAACCTTAAATGAATTGTCTAATTAACTTATTACTTAGTACAAGATAAATGTTAATTTTACTCAATAATTGACTGTTGCTACTCATTTTTATATAGTTCCGCAATAACTTTGCTTTCCCCCATATATTTAGGAGCCCTAATGACAAAAAAAACTGCGAAATTGAGCATAGCAGGACATGAGCCTATCGATTTACCAATTTACTCACCTACCTTAGGTAATGATGTAATTGATATCTCTAGACTTGGGGAGCTAGACGTATTTACGATTGATCAAGGGTTTATGTATACAGCCTCTTGTGAATCAAAAATAACCTATATTGATGGCGAGAAAGGTGTATTGCTATACCGTGGGTACCCTATTGAACAATTAGCAGTTAAGAAAGACTTTCTTGATGTTTGCTATCTATTACTAAACAGTGAATTACCAAACAAAACTGAAAAAACTGAATTTGTGAGCTTAATTAATAATCATACGATGGTTCATGAGCAATTATATCAATTTTTAAATGGCTTTCGTCGTGATGCTCATCCAATGGCTATTATGGTGGGTGTTGTAGGTGCACTTTCAGCCTTTTATCATGAGTCTATGGATTTAAATAACCAAAAAGATAGATATACCTCCGCAATTCGCTTAATTGCTAAAATGCCAACTTTAGCGGCAATGAGTTATAAATATTCTATTGGGCTTCCATATATGTACCCGCAAAATAATATGTCATATGCTGAAAACTTTTTACATATGATGTTTGGTGTGCCGACTGAAGATAGTAAGCAGAATCCTATTATTGTTAAAGCCTTAGATACTATATTTACCCTTCATGCAGATCATGAGCAAAATGCTTCTACTTCGACAGTAAGGCTTGCAGGCTCAACTGGCGCTAACCCTTTTGCATGCATTTCTGCAGGAATTAGTGCGTTATGGGGACCGGCTCACGGTGGTGCTAATGAAGCTTGCTTAAATATGTTAAAAGAAATTGGCGATATTAGTAAAATTAACCACTATATAAAACGCGCTAAAGATAAAGACGATCCATTTAGATTAATGGGCTTTGGTCATCGTGTTTATAAAAGTTATGATCCCCGTGCAAAAGTTATGCGCGAAACTTGCCATGCTGTCTTAAAGGCTACTGGCGCACAAAATGAGCCATTATTTAAGTTAGCAATGGAATTAGAGCGTATTGCTTTAGAAGATGAATATTTTGTCGAGAAGAAGCTCTATCCTAATGTTGATTTTTACTCAGGTATAACTTTATCAGCCATTGGGATACCAGCTAATATGTTTACCGTAATTTTTGCACTAGCAAGAACTGTGGGTTGGATGTCGCACTGGATGGAAATGACTGGCTCTAAATCTAAAATTGGTCGTCCAAGGCAGCTTTATACTGGCGAAAAAGAGCGAGATGTAATTTAAGTAGTAGGGTG
>CAMDMN010000042.1 GCA_945901965.1 Legionella genomosp. 1
TTTTTTAATCGCTTAGGTGAGCCCGTATTATTTGATCCATTGCATACTGATTTTATTAGTCAAAATTCTCATATGGCGCTTTTTGCAAATTCAGGTGGTGGAAAATCAGTTGCCATGGGTTGGATTATTAATTCATTGATGGCTACCAAAAATGCCAGAATTGTTTTATTTGAAATGGGTAATTCATTTGATCGGATTCTTATTCATTGCCGTGACAAAGGCAAAATTGCCAAGCAGTTATTATTAAGCAATGAAAAAGGCAAAGCCTTACCTTTAAATCCTTTTTGTGAAGCCTATAAAGCAATACCTGAAATTAGCAGCAACTTAAGTGAAGAAAAAGCAGAACTCTTAGCTAAAAATATAATGCAAATGCATGATGGCTTACATGAAAAAGTTAATCTAAATCAGGAATCTTATCACGATGAGTCAAGAAGCTATTTAGCTGAATTATCCCTTGCCTTACGCACGATGATAACTGAAGCTAATGAAATAGAAGAACGTGCCTTTACCCTTGCTGATGAAACTTTACTAATTGAAGTTTTATCTGATGCCATCCTTACTTCATTTCAAGCCAATATTCCCCAAATGCTTGCCGAACATGTCTTAGCGGCTTTTGTTCGTCGCTTAGATAAAGAAAATGTTCCCCGTAAAAAAGACAGAATTTTAGATATGCATGACCGATTAAAAAGTTATGTAATTAATAGCAATAAATCACGTTTTTTTAACGTCCCTACCGAGCCATTAGGTGATTTTGATATTTTTCATGTTGATATATCAGCAATTAAAGATGACAAAGGTAAATTAGCCTTGGTAATGGTTTCACTATTACCTCGCATTCTTGCCATGGCTGAAGCCAATCAACACGATAGTCGCCCAACATTCCTTTTTATTGATGAATCCCATATTCAATTTCAAATTCCATCAGTTGTGATGAGTGCTTTATTAATAGCGAAAGTTGCCCGTAAATTAGGATTATGGCTAGTACCAAGTACGCAAAATGTCGCCGATATGAATTCAGAAATGGCGACTAAGATTTTATCGTTAATTGAAACCTGGATTTTATTAGGAGTGGATGAAAAAGAACTAGCTGATGTTCAAAAATTCAAGCAATTAACACCTGAGCAAATAGCACTTATTCGTGATATTGATTCACAAAAAGGTTTGTACGCTGAAGCAGTTTTACTCGGCTCCCGCTATCAAGGTCTCTTTCGTGTCATCCCTACACGCTACATTTTAGCCTTACTTTTAAATGAAAAATCTGAAAAAGCAGAACGACATGCCTTGGAGAAAAATCATGATGTGCTTAAAGCTGCAGAATTGGTTGCAGAAAAATTGGAAAATAATCATGCGAGCTCAAAAGATGATGTTTATTTTTATGGTGATTAGCGTGACTCATGCTGAAGATGTAAAACCACCTAATCCCATTAATACATTAGTGTTAACTGCTCGCGTATTAGAAAAGACAATTCATAATTCCCATTATCGCATAATTGGCACATGCACTTGGTTAAAAAAATTCCCGCCTAATCTTGAGGAAGGACCTGCCATTGAGCAATATTTGCCTGATTTAATTGTAACCGTTTCAAATGAGCCAGGAGCTAATCCATGGCAAGAGGTGAACCTTCTTTATGAAAATCAGTTAGCTCTTAAAGGCTATCAAACAGCTTTTTCAGAATCTCTAGGGCTGCCATTTGATGTGGCTGATAGTTCTAGCCAATTAACTCCTCAACATTTAAATGAAGAACGTAGGAGAGTTGTAAGTGTAATTGGAAGTCCCGCAGGCTTATATCGTTTACCTAAAGTTACTCATAAACCTGAAACAACCTTTGGCAAACCATATTACTCAAGCTTAGCTGATGCGGTATCAGATAGAACAGAAGCTGGAGAAATAGCTTATATGGCAACTCATCCTAATCTATTAATAGGTCATGAGATAGGAACAACTATTAATCATTGGGGACATGAAATTCCAAGATTAATGCAAGTCACCCAACCCTATCGCTTTCGAGCATCGGTTGTAGCTGCGATGCATGCCGCTGATATTGTCACCAATACTCAAAGCTTACATATTGCAATGCCTACTAAAAATTCCTGCGGGTCAAATTGCGTTGTATCTAATGTCATTTACGACCCCAAACATGAGCACGTTCTTTGGCAAGAAGTCTACCCTATAAATCGCATGATTGAGCCAGGTGATGCTTCAGATTTTGGGGAAGCTGATGATGCTAAAGGCAATGGTAATTATATCTTTGTTATTTGGCGCAAGTACCGCGGGTGTATTTCGCAAAGCGGCAGGCTCATATATGGATTTCCTAATGTTGGTAAACCACAAAAACGATAGGTGAAATAATGAAAACAACTCTATTTTTTAATCTTTTATTAATATCTAGCATAGCATCAGCTTCGCTTTTACCAATGCAATCTGATTATTATTATAAATTAGGTGGTGATTCGGATGTGTATATCCCACCAGTAAATCGCGACCAAGTTATAGTTATTGGTGGCAATATCAATACAGGCTCGGGTCTAAATTGTAATTTATTTAATCCTGTAGTTTCTATTTCTAATACCTTTCAAGATTTAAAAAATTCAGTCAGTGGAATTCCTGCAGGAATTATTGATGGTTTAAAAGGTTCGGTTGCAGGATTTCCCTTATATAAACTGCAACAATCAATGCCAGGATTATATAATATTCTGCAAAATACTGCCTTTGGTGCACAAAATGAATTTGCTTTAAAGGTGCAAGATTGCCAAGCTGTGAAGCACACTTTAGAAGAAGGTAAATCACCAGTTACTAGTATTTTATCAGTATCAGATAGTCAAGGCTGGATGGATGCAGTTAATCGCACCCGCCAAGGTGAAGATGTTGATATCACAAAAACTGCCAAAGATATCGCTAAAAATGGCGATGATTATGGTCTACCTTGGGTGCATCGTAATGAAGGTAATTCAGGTGGACGCTTACAAAAGCCAATCAAGGTTATTAATGATGTGGTAATTGCAGGATACAACCTATTATTAAGCCCATCAAGAAGCCTAGATAATCTTAGTGCTCCTGATAATCAAGCTGCAAAATCCAGTCATTTTGTAAGTTACTGGCCAACGCCTGAAGATGCAGCTCTTTGGGCAGTAATGGTATTAGGCGATATTCAAATAAGTCATAAAAAAGATGCAAATTCGCGTGATGCTAAAGCAGGTGTTGGCTTATCTACCTTATTACAAAGTTGTCCTAAAACCGCAAGCTCTAAAACTTGTGCTACCAATATTGCAAACTATATTTGGCAACTAGTTGATAAAAAAATCCCTTTAAATGAGGCTAATCTTCGCAAACTCAGCGCATCTAATATTTTAATCACTGATGACATCATCATGGGGATTCAACGCATGCCGCGAGAACAACAAGTTTTAACGGTGGCAAAACTCAGCGAAGAAATCGCCATTCAAAATTTATTAGATGAAGCAATGATGCTTCGCCGTTTACTGCAAGCAGGTTTTCAAATCCAAGAAGTACAAAACTTAAAACCTGCCCAAGCTATGGTAACAACGGCAATCCAAAAACTAGACCACGACATTCATTCACTCTCCTTTGAATCTGAGGTACGTAAAAAAATGATGACCAAAACCCTTAATCTAATAATGGACTTACGTGCCAAAGATTTAGCTAACAGTACGCCAGGAGAAGACCACGAACAAGCATTGGTTAAAAATGGTGCTGTATATCGAAACGATAAATAATAGGAGTTATATAAATGATTGTATTTAGTCCGCTTGCTTTATATACCACTTATTTAGGCTGGCAGCAGTTTGATTTGCTCTTTGATGCTCTATGGCAAACAGGATTGTTGTATATAGGGTTTTTAGTAATTGGCTATCGATTTTTAAAAAATGTTTTAGCTCCTGCAGGCTCAACTCAGCAAGCAGCAGAATATGCGCTTAATCATTTTCTTTATGAATTAGCCGTCACTTTTTTAATTTGTAGTTTATTTATTTATCCTTGCGTACCTTTAGAGCAAAAAGGTTTGTCATTTAAACCGCTTTGTACCATGAAAAAAGGCTCTAACTTAAATACTTCTACCATTAAGGATAGTGGCACTACTTATGATGAAGCGTTTGCTGATGTACTAACCAATCAAGTCAAAATCCCCATTGGCTTTTCTATTTTGCAAAATTATATGTCTAGCCTTACTTATGGCCTTATGAAAGTCACAGGGTGTACTGATAGTTTGCAAGCCATTCAAGGGGATTTGGTATCAACCTATATTCCAACCGATTTAAGGCAACAAGCATTACAATTTCATAAGCAATGTTTTCTGGAAGCTCGTAGCACTTATTTAAGTGAAGAACATGATGAGGCAGAAACTAAGAAAATAGAAAAAATTTTAAAGCGTCATGACGGAGAAGAAGATTTAAACTGGATGGGTTCAAAAACCTTTCGCACCTTGTATTACAACAAATTAACTGCCCGAGAACCAGTTCCTGGATTTGCGTTCCAAAATTATCCCAATCCTAACTTTGAGCAAGCGGCTAAAGATGATTCGTCGGTCAAAAATCACATGCCTATTAACGGCTATCCAACTTGCAATCAATGGTGGGAAAAGATTAGAACTGATTTAGTCCAAGCTTCTGAAAAAGCTAGCTACTTTGATAAGCACATAGGTAGCATTGATGTTGCCAATCGGGTTAATGTTTACAAAGCCAAACATAAACTTGCCTGGAATTCAGATATCACGCCTGAAGACTATATAGCCAAAGTCTTATTAAAAGACAGTCGTGATCTGCAAATCAAAAGTACTGAATCATTTATTGATCCAACTAATAATAGCGTAGGAACAGTGCTTTCAAGAGGATTAGTTAATGCAAGCCAATCTTTAAAATCTTGGACCACAACACCGCTTAAACGCGAAGCAACATTGCAAACTCTTCCTGTAATGCATGCGTTTTTCTATTTTTTCCTCATTATTTTCACACCATTAGTATTAGCTTTAAGTGGATATAGTCCACGTGCTCTAGGTAGTCTTTGCGGATTATTTACCATCACTATATTTTTTAATCTCAACTCACTGAATGAAATTTCGCATTGTGCCTCTTGCCTTTTGAAGGAAGAAAACTCCAGAGTTTCACAGATTAAGAGACAAAGAATAGATAAGATGTGTTTTTCCTGCGACCCTCAAGAAGTAAATGGGCCAATTATTAAAGGCGAACTCTACCGAATAGAATATGAAGGTGGTAATGGTGAAAAACCTTCCCTTCTTATTGGTGAACAAAGAATTAAACTAAATCATGAGGCTAAGAATGCAGGCACCCGTATTGAGCAGATAGATAGCCATGGAACCGCATGGATTAAGGAATCAATTTTTTTTGATTACTACACCGTTGTGACTTATATACTGAAAATCGCGCCTACGGGTGAACTTCAAGCTGTTTTTAGATTACCTAAAATCCCTGTTGATGATTATGTGGCTCATTCTATTGCTATTAGTGACAAAGGAGAGGTTTGGGTAATGAGCGGACAGTCAAAGGGCTTAACCTTTGATGTCGTTGAAGCACTACCTGAAGAGAAGCAACTTCAATTCTTAGAGCCTCATAAACTAACATCTTTAGAAAGGCCAAATAGCACATTGATCTTGCAACCCCAAGCATTGGCCCCATTATCTACAGAGGAACCTTGTCAATCAAGAACAGATATGTTTATTAGCGCCTTACGATATCTTTATCATTATCAGTGTTTTCTAAGTCAGGCCATCGAGAATGATTCAAGTTGCTCCGGTCGTGCCATACCCGAATATTTGATAGGAAAAGAGTCACAATGTTTATTCTCAGTAAGTTATAGTTGGGGTGGTTTTGATTCAGTGGAGTCATTTAGTGAAAAAGTTGAACTTATAAAAGCAGGTAATGTAAATACATCCATTCCTCCATTAACTGCATGTACCACAGGTGTTGATTGCTCTGGTTTTGTCTCAAATTTATGGGGACTGAAGACTAAGTGGAACACGGGTCAAATTTTTGAGAAAACAACACATATATATATTGATTTGATGAAAACAGGTGATGTGTTTGTTAAACCAAACAATCACGTTTTATTCTATGCCTCGCGAATTAATGACGAGTTATCTACTTTTGAGTCTACTGTACGTCCAGGCAAAGTTATTTCAAGTCAGCATGAGATTGGATGGTTTGTACAGCATGGGTATTTCCCAAGGATTGCCTTTAATGCATGCGAAGAGTAACTGTTTGAGGTAAATAAAGAAATTACGAAACTTGAGGCTCAATGAAATAGTCAATTCACTGAAGGACGAAAGTCACTTGGTGGGTAGCGAAGACCACAACTGCGATCTAACTACCTGCCAATTACTATAAAGTTCATGTTTATTGGTTATGAAACACTGTATTAATTTTTAGAGAACAAACTGATTTAGTATTTTGCCTAGCATATGGAACCATAATATAATAATAGCTTTTGGATAAGAGTATGAAAAAATTAAGATTACTACTTCTTTATGTTGCCTGTTGTCCGCTTATCGTTCATGCTAATCTGCTAACAAGTATGAAATCGTACTTGCATAATCATAATATTATTTCTTGTGATCAATATTTAACGAAGTATTTTACATCACCAGTTATGAGCGTTATTCGGTTTTATGAAATTACCGCCACAAATGGCCCATATGCTATGGTCAATTTTGATATTCTTCTGGATAGGAAAGATATTCAATTTTCAATTCATAAATCTGTAACGGTAAGTCAATTTGACAATATATGTTCGTTTGAGTTTTTTTCGTCACATGTTTGGAATATGGGGTGTGATAGTGTTTTGAAGTTACCTTTAAATGAAGTAGAAAAAAAAACATATGCTTGGAAAAAGATGAAAAACTTCAATGTAAGCCGTCAGAAGGCCTTTTATGGTAAAAATGGAGATGGAACTGACTATAGAAGATTCTTTAAAGATGTTTGGACAAAAGATGGGGATATTTGTTTAGTAGAAACTCATGAGGTTTTCAGTGGAAAAATAAGCTAGGGAATTGATGTGTGACCAGTAGGTTATTATTAGCTCTCACTGTCGTTTAATAATTCATCACTGGGGCAAGTCGATTGTTCAACTAATAAAAGCCATTATATACTTCATTTTTTATTATTTTGTAACCTAGCATGTCAAGACCACAGCGCATAATTTATGAAAATGCTTATTATCATGTGATGAACCGTGGAGCGGGGCGTCGCGAAATATTCAATAATTATATGGATCGAGAGATATTTTTACAAAGCTTGGTGAGGCACGCAATCAATTTTGTATAGTGGTGCATGCCTATTGTTTGATGTGTAATCACTATCATTTGTTGATTAAAACCCTTCAGGTTCGGATGGATCAGAAGGCTAAATGCAGTCCCTCAAGGTACCATTATTGTTATCAGATGAATCAGTATAGGTATTTTTATTGAGAATATTGTTTATTAGCCGCATCATAACCAGCCTATGAAACGGCGAAATAATAAACATATAAACATTACCCAGCTTATTGTTAAAATTAACAATCGTTGAAACTATCACTTCGGTCTCATCAGTATGCTTACGCTTCAATATTGACATCTTGATATTGAGATGCCTGTCATTTAATATCAAAATCATCTCATTTTCATCGAATGACTCTATAGTAAAGATGTCAAGCTTGGCGATAGTCAATTTATCAGCACCTAAATGGTTAATGTAATCTACCTTACCTAGCTGGCCTACATCCTTCAGTCCCAATAATTTAACTATTTTATTTCTTATAAATAACAATGAATTTATCCAAACAGGGGTGTTGTTGACCATTAGCATATAGATATGCAAATGGTCTAATTCATTTTTAACAGTGGTGACAGAATATGAATCATTAAAATCTGCTGCAATAGACTCCTTAACACTTTTGCTATCGTATGGAAAATCACACTTTTTAACTTTCATTTTAATATCCCTACAATGCTTAATAAGAGAAGTAATAAATCATATTCTATTAACACAGGAAGAACTTGGGAATATTTCTTTTTTTTCAACTATATACCCTAATATCCTTTTATTAACCGATATCTCCGAGATTCCTGAATAGCAATCACTTTGATTTTTACGCAATATAAATTTACTGGAATTTAATATATCCTTCTGTTGCATGTATATTAAAGGAGAACAATGACCCAACAATTATTCCAAAAAACCTAATATTAATATTAATTCAAATACATCTTATGCATGGCTTTTGCCGTCTTTTCAATCAGTGGGAGACAACTAATAAGAATTTCCGTAGGTATTGCATTAGGGCTAAGACTCAATAAATAACTCACTGTTTTTGTTATATCTTCAAGTTGAATCATCTGATCTAATTTGAATTTGCGTCCGGACGCCATTTCAGTGGCAATCATTGAGGGGCAAATATTGGTAACCTTTACACCATAACCAGACATTTCTTTGCTTAAAGCCTCACTAAATCCGGATAATCCAAACTTCGAAGCAGCATATATTCCAGAAAACGAAGCTGCCACTTTACCGCCCAATGAAGATATATTCATGATATAACCATTCCTTTGAATCTTCATCTGGGTAGCTACATGTTTCGCCACATAGATTGCACCATTTAAATTAATGCTTAATAATTCTTCTATCTCATTGTCAGGCAATTCAGTAGTACCACGCTTTAATATAGCTGCGTTATTTAGCAACAAATCTATTCGGCCGTAAGTTTTTACAATTTCTTCCATACATTTCTGCACCTGTGTCGAATTTGAGACATCTATGGCAAAAAAAGTTGATTCCCCATTATCTTCATGGATTTGTTGATTAAGCTCACTGAGTAACTTTTCATTTCTCGAAATTAATACGACAAAAAAACCAGTTTTAGCCAGATAAGTAGATAATTCACGCCCTACACCTCTACTGGCACCAGTAACAATGGCTACCTTATTTTTCATGTTAACTCCCGGACATCTTTAATAAAATGATTCACCACTTCAGTAAAACGTATATTCTCTTCAATATGTGGATAATGAGAAGATTTATAAAAAGTAATAATTTTTGGATTATTTGACATGGCTGTTTCATGTCCATTCATTACAAAATCATGGAAACCATTTATCCATAATTTAGAAAGCTCAAGAGAATTAATATCAACAGAAAAATTGGATTCATTTGAATATAGATCTTTTCTTACGCTAACAAACGTTTGCATTTCTAAAGGTAAATTAATCTGTCTTTGTGCTTCTTGGACAGCATGGAAACATTCTAAATTAGCCCAGTAGAAGTAGGGGCGGTCTTTGTTTTCTTGAAATAGGGGGGTTAATTTTTCTGATATTTCCCAGAGCTTGTTGATGTTAAAGTTATCTATATCACTAAGTAATTTTTTATACTGGTCTAAATTATTTTTTTTCAAATAAGACAGGTCAAGCATTAAATTATTCAATCGAGGAGTAAGTATTGAGTCCGCGGTAGAAACAAAAACACTAGGAATCGATGATGAATACTTTTTAGAATAATCAAAAAGAAGTTTTGCGCCGTAACTATGCCCAATTAAGGCATTAATTTTTAATTTATGGTGGTTAGTTAGATGCAAAATTATTTTTTGTAGATCACTTATGTTATCTTGATGTAAAACAGTTCCAGAAATTTTATTTGATCTGCCACAATTTCGTTGGTCATACAATATAATGTTGTGATCTAGAGAGTTAAATAATTTATAATGCTCAATTAAATGTTCTATAACCCCACAATTTAGTCCAGGGCCTCCATGAATAAAGACTACATATCCTTTGTTTGGATTTTTGGTATATTTGGATATGTAGAAGTCAGGATGATATAAAATCTCTTTACTGTAGGTATTCATAGGACTTGTTTTCTCGAAAAATTCTCTCTGGATAGGGGTAAAAGGTGTTCGCTAATGAATCGTATCCATTTTCCATGAGCTACATGATAAGACTGATTATCTATGACAGGTTTGCTCATATTCCAATAATTATAGTTCCGTGTGTGATTGTTCTATTATATACAAAAATGGTTGATAACACTTCGTAAAGTTTTACCAAAATAAAAAAACTTCAAGGTTATGCAAAAGTTAAAGCTGTCTTCTATTGATAATTGAAACCTATTCAAAATATTTTTTAGATGGCAGCTAATATATTATCGTTATTATTAATCTTTTTGATGTTTGGATAATGTTTTTTTGGGTTTAAGGAAATTATCTGAGAGGGTGTCCGGAAATGGTAATACCACCCAGGAATAATTTTCAGTTGCGGTGGAAACCAGATTTTGAATGTATTCCCCCCATATTTCTAATGCTTCTTTATGCTGAGGAAGCATTTCATTCTTATTGTAGGTTGCCATGATCTTAGGCATTTTATGTCCTAAGCATTTTTCAATAACAACGGGATCTATTTGGAGAGTTTCGCCGAGCTGAGTTGCAAATATTCGGCGTAGATCATGAGGCGTCCAATGAGGTATGCCCACACGTTCTTGTATTCTGCTGACCGCTTTGACTATTGCCTTATCTGAAAGCGGATCGCCAGTTCGTATATTAGAGATAATATGCTGAGAATCTTTTTCTTGGAATAGTTGTTGAAATAGAATTTTGCATAAAGGGCTTAAGTGGATTTTCATGGTTATATTATTTTTATTATGGAGCGAAGGAATAGTCCATAATGAGTGTTCAAAATCAATCTCATCCCATTTGGCCAAGCTAATTTCACCAGTTCTAACACCCGTGAGTAAAATAATTTTTATCGCGCAGAGGATACTCTGTGAAATCTTATTGGCGCTGCTGTCTAAAAAAAGCCAGAGTATTTCAATCTAGTGTTAAAAAACGTTCTCTAGGTTTTTTCAATCCACCCATATCTCGTGAGCGGATGCTGGAAGCAGGGTTGCTTACAAGGTCGCCACGGCTTACTGCATCGTTAGAATTTGCCGTGGCTGTTTAAACCGACAGAAGAGGTGCCGAAACAGAGCCCAACTGCGGTACACGGCAAGTGAAGCGTTTAGAAAGTGAAGGGGGCAGGTCTTGCGTTTTGTCTTTATCTACAAGCAAGAACCACACGTTATCAAGGCAAGCAGCAAGACACAGTAGTTACGAGAACCGGCTGAATTTATAACATATGAAGTTGATCTCTGCATCTCCAAATAATGAGCCACCTGCCCATAGTTTAATACAAATCACCAAGCTACCATTGGTTGAAAAACAAAAAAACTAGATATATTTAATCGACGAGCGTCTATAATGAACACTTTTTTAATGAACCAACTTTTTAATTTGATAACTTATTGTTATTATGTTATAATTATAAAAGATGTTTTTGATATACAGTTAAATTGGTGTATTTCTCTAAATGAATTTTTCAAGGGGTTTTATTATGAAGCCAATTGATAAGCAATTAATCATGACGTTTGATCAAATGCCAGGAGCATGGGGCTGTAAGGATAAAAACTCCACATTTCTTTATGCTAATAAAGAGTA
>CAMDMN010000043.1 GCA_945901965.1 Legionella genomosp. 1
ACTTTAAAAAATTGGCTGTTTTTAAGTTTTGTATTTTTGAGAGAGCATTCAATGCACATGCTATTAGAAAAATTGCTTTCAGATAGATCTGATTCATCAAAATTTGTTTCAAAAATACTTGCAACTACGAAATTTGAATGAACAAGAGATTTATTTTTAAAGTCAACTTTCCTTATGTAAGCTGCCGTCCAATATGAGCCATCTAACTTTACAGCTAAAAATGATTCATTTTTGTAAGTGTTGATAATATATTCTGTAATATCACACTTTTGGCAATTATCGGATTTATTTAATTTTTCAATATCAGAAGGTATATATGCATAAGATATTGCTGACATCATAGCAAAAATCAAGATTGCGAAAAGACCTTTTTTCATTTTTACACCTATCCCATTCCATTTTTTGAGGATAATTACATCATAAATAATTTACTTATCCAATAGTTAATTATTAATTCTTCTTAAGACAGTCAAGAAACCACGCAAAGAAATTGCCATGTGGTTCGCTTTCTTCATTGAGCATCTAATCTGATATACATTGGAGGATCTATTTAATAATCTAATATTTCTTATTTGTAATTTAATCGGTTTTGCATTAAAGCAAATAACCCTTTGATATATATATAAATAACCATTTTAATTCATGTTATAACGATTTGCATTAAAGCACTTTATGCCCAAAAGGGAAGGTAACGGGCATATCGTGTGGAACTAGTATCTGAGTCATCGGCCTTAATAAATCCTTCATCTTTA
This sequence comes from Legionella genomosp. 1, assembly GCA_945901965.1. Taxonomy (GTDB): domain Bacteria; phylum Pseudomonadota; class Gammaproteobacteria; order Legionellales; family Legionellaceae; genus CAMDMN01. The sequence goes on from CAMDMN010000043.1 coordinate 753, forward strand.
GCAGCACTAATGACCAAAGAAACCGTAGCTGACTTTGACTCTGGTAATTTAAAGCGTTCTCGTAATGTTTGATTAGACATTAATTTATTACTTAAATAATGCAAGCAAGCATGTTGGTAGCAAGCTCTGACTCTATCTCCCTTGCTCATTTTAGAGAATTCCTGATGCGCAAATAATATGGCTGTCGTTCTTGCTTCCCCTACGCGAAAATCAGGTGCTGGCAATTGATAGACTTCGGCTGCATGCACAACTTTATCAATACCACTACCTTTTTCTTCACAAATACCAAAGCGGCGCATCAAATCAGCTAATATTTCATTGCGGGATCGGTATTCATCTATAAATCTTTCAACCGTTATTGATGGAATACCTGGATTAGATATTTCAATTCGATCCAAATACATTTCTAACATCACTGAAGTGCCAGTTGTTTGAAAATCTTGATGAACTAGGGCATTTGCAATTAGCTCTCTTAATGCTTGTTTGGGAAACATTTTTACTTCATCTCGAAAGACTTCTTCTATAAAATGATTTCTTGGTGCGGCAGAATGAACAAAATCGACTAAATTTTCGAAACCTACCGCATAACCTTGGTTAAAAACTTTATCTTCCCTTGTGTTAAGTTTATTAAGTCCTTCATAAATAACTACACGAGGAGCTTTTCTAGCCAATTCAGGAGAGAAGGCGTCAAGTTTCTTAGCTAGTAAAATAGCGGCTAAATTTGATATAACCCATCTGCCACCTTTGGCAGAGATTAGTTTATCAGTCGTAAAACGTTCTAAAACACCTTCTTGTGTTGTTGGATAAGGTTGCTTTAACAACTCAAAATAAACTTGAGTATCCAAAAACGAAATGACCTCATGAGAAGTAACATCTGATTTAGCTGCTAAAGTAAACCAACTAGGTGATCCCTCTGAAAAAATACGGCGTAAGTGGTCTGGAGTCATAGGCACTAAAGACTCTCCAGAACGCATTAAATAAGCACCCTCAAAATGAACAGGATGGCCAATAGGCCTAGCAGGGATATCAAATACTAAAACTCGGCCATCAGGATGCATTAACTCATATACATCAACACGAAAATGTAACTGTTCCAAAATTCGTAGTTTGATCTCAGCAAGATTTAAGAATGCTTTGGTATCTAGCACTTGGCGAGGTAATCTATCACTAACACCAAGAATTAAATATCCGCCAAGTTCATTAGATAATGCGACACAATATCTCATTAATTTATCAATATTAAATTGATTTGGAGCAGCTTTGAATTCAAGATGTTCATTTTCAGGCTCTTCAAGAAGCCATCTATTGAGAATATTTAGAGTTATCATACCAACCATCAAGTCCAGATTTTCAAATTATTAGAAATTATAACAAAGAAATCAAAATAGTCTGCTATTTAAATTAGCCAGCATAAGTATATTGTAGAGCCAAATAATTTATATGATTTGATTCGTAGTTAATGCTTTTATTTTGTATTTTCAATAGAGAAAACAGGAGATTTCCATTCATTAATTGGCCTATATCCGGCAACTGTAGATTTGTCTGGAATCCACCGTCCATAATGCTTAATAATCATCTCCGTGTCTTTATGCCCCATCTGTGTTGCAACCCATAAGGAGTTTTCACCAGCTGATAGCATCATTGACGCATAAGTGTGGCGAGTTTGATAAGGATTCCGATAACGAATACCAGCCTTTCTTAAAATATGCGCCCAACAGGTTTTACGTATCTGGCCATCAGTTTCCCATGGGGTATTGGTGCGAGGATTATAAAATACTCTTTTACCTTCAAGGTAAGTGAACGATTTTTGATTTTTTAAAGCTTCCAATGCCGGTGGTAATAATAAAACATCACGCGAACCAGACTTGGTTTTTGTACCTTTTTCTTGCTTCATAACTACTGCGCGTGAGACTCGCACTAAACCTTTAAGCCAGTCAATATCATCCCATTCCAAAGCAATTAGCTCTGAAGTGCGAAGACCTGCAAAAAAGGCAAATTGGAATAAATTTCTTGCTTGTCCTGTTGCTTCATTTAAAATTGCTTTTATCTCATTTTGATCAAATGGATCTACCTCCCAGTCACTGTGACTTGTTTTCTTATTGATTAATTTAGATAGCACTAATCTATCAAGTGGATTACGCTCAATAACACCGTCGTTAAGTGCTTGATCCAGCATATTGCGTAAAGGTGTTATAATATTACGCACGGTTTTTATGGTTAAATTCAGTTTGGTGACCCAATTACGTATGATTATCGGTGATAAATCACGAATAGGGATTTCTCCGAAGGTTGGATACAAATGTGCTTCGCAAACTTTCCTATAACCATTGTAGGTGCTTGATTCCAATGTTTTTTCTGCAATTTCCATATAGTCTTTGAGTAATTTACCAGTACTTGCTTTGATTATTGCATGCCCAAATAATCTTGAGCGCTTTGAATTTGGAAAATAATCAGCATAATTAAACGTACCTAAAGCAATTGCATTGATAATTTCACCACGCAGGCGTTCAGCATATTTTAAATTTGCTTTTGTGGGCTCAATTTTTATAGTTTCACGGCACAAAACTCCTTTGAATCTGAATGCAATTCTAATACATTGTCCTGTTTCCCAATCTCGAACATTTACACCGCGCGTAGGCTGCGAATTATTGCCTTGTTCCCGTTTTCCACCCATCGCTCAACCTCTATTAAATTGATCCATATGTTACCATCTGGTCCTATTTTACATTGTATACCATCAAGCCACATACCTTTTTTACGTTTGGCGTGAACTGCATTTGATGTATCACCTGAGTCAAGACAATATTTTTTTAATTTTACCCATTTCATAGTATTGGCTTCCTTATGTTATTCAGTCTGCAATCTGATTAATTTGAACAATGAATTTTGATTGGCGATTTTTTTTAGGGTGTATATCTAAAATTATTTGATAGAGCTTTATGAGCTGCAGCTCAGATAAAAAATCTTCTGGCACCACATTCTTGCAGTGAATTGATCGAATATGATCTATTGATGAATTTGATAATTCAGCAATATTTTTTAAGTTATAATTAGTTGACTCCAAAATGTATTGAATTATCCCTTTGTATATTTGCAATTTGGCATTTATTTGAAGCATATTTATTCCTTATCCATATTAATTTTGTTAAAAAAAGCAATCGGCTATCTGCAGATGTTTTTCTTAATAAGGAGTCGAAACAAAAGATATCGGTGAAGAAATAAAGTAGCCCATTGAAAATAATGAGCGACTATTTCACGTATGGTTTTCTGAGAAAAATTGTGCATGATAATATCCATTAGTAATTTTATTTATTCCTAATGCAATAATACCTTATTTGAGAAACTTTTCAAGAGTTTCTCTCGATGAGAATTAATTTATTTTACTTTGTAAATATGATGCTCTGTATATTGGTCTCCGTTCCATAGATGCTTTGTTGTTTTATAACTCCAATCATCACCAAGAATATATTTAACTTTGAACGCCATATAACATCGATCTAATTTGTTAGGATCAACAAGCCCCTTTAAATTAGGAAATGGGTCATCATGAAATTGATACACTAAATCATTTGCAGAATTTCTAGTAAATTCCACTTTTAATCCGACCATTTTATCTCGTTCACCAACCATCCGCTCGAATTCAGCTAAATCACCCTTTTTAAAATCATTACCATAGGATTTACTTAATCCAGTAGTCATCAACTCTGAAAATAATTCTAAGGCTCTTTCTTCCCCATATTCTTGTTTTAATAGCTTAAAAACATTTTCAAATAAGCCAAAAAAGGCAGCATTATAAATTGTCATGATTTACCCTCGTATAAAAATTATTCCAATCTTTTTGATAAAGTAATGCTTCATCTTGGGTTGTGTTTAAATTAACAAAAGAGGCTTTTCGTAACCAGCTTGTTGCCAAAAGAAAAACTGATAATAACCCTGCGAGATATAACCCTGGAGCATAATTGGATACAAAATTATGCTCTACTAATAGTAAAACAATAGGTGTGCTGCTGCTAAATACTGTAATACTTAAATTAAAAGACAGCGACACACCAGAACATCTAACTCCAAAAGGAAACGCCGTCACCAGTAAAGAAAAAATAGTAGATGTGATTATTGAAGTTAAGATAGAGAACACAGCAATAGAAATCATCACATTGACCATGCTCCCAGATTCAAACATATAAAAAAGCCATGGCGATAACACAATTGTACCTACTAATGCCCATTTATAGACTTCAAATACAGGAAATCGTTCAAAAAATTTTGCAAATAGTGGAGACAGTAGCATCATCAATATTATTGCTAAAGATAATACTAATAAGCTATCTGTCTGACTAAATCCTAAAATCGTTGTCAGATAATAAGGAAAATGAACGATGATGGTACTGGTTGTTACTGAGTATGAGGCCACAACAAAAAAGCCAAAAATTATTGTTGGCCAATACTTTTTAAAAAGTGAGTTAATTGGTTTTTTAACAACAAAATTATTTTTTTCTGCTAAAGCAAATAAATTAAAATCATTTAAATAATAACGTAAGTAAGCTGCAATACCCCCTAAAGGTAAAGCCAATAAAAATGGCAATCGCCAGCACCACTGGTTAAGAATATGATGCGCTACTAATTCCTGCGTTATGGCACAAACAAAGGTGCCAAGCAGCAAACCCACAAATACGCTTGAAAGAACTGCCGCACCAATAATGCGTTGATGCTTAAACGCATATTTTTCAAAAAGTAATACTACAGCACTTCCTTCTTCCCCGCTCACTGCCAAACCTTGTATAAGTCGCAATAATAATAGTAGAGCTGGAGATATTACGCCTAAGGTATTATATCCAGGGATTAATCCTATAAGAAACGTAGTAACGGTAGCCAAGATAATCGTCATTGATAGAGAATAGCTTCTGCCTTTTTTATCACCTAAATAACCAAACAATAAAGCACCGATTGGCCTCGTTAGATACCCGCAAGCAAAAACACCAAATACAAATAAATAGGATAAATATTTATTATCAAAGTCAAAAAAGGTCTCTTTAATTTGTGGCGCAAGAAATGCATACAACGTGAAATCGTAAAATTGCATTGTATTACCAAGTAATGCACCAAAGCTTTTTTTATAATCGATCATAAATAGGAAACTTAAAAATATTTGAATTTGAAACTAGTTTTTTACTTAAATTATACCCAAGAACTCTATCTTGGATGATTGATTTTATCTGCGCAAAACAGTGATCGCCCATTGAATAAAATAATTCTTGCTGCTCCTTCACATTAAGAACGAAATCTACGCCATCAGATTTAGTCGCAAATGAATAAAGAAGGGTTAATCCAAACTGTTTCTTAACAATAACAAGGCCTGTATTAATACCATTTTTTCTTTCCATGTTATTTTTTAGAGTATTGTAATAACGAGGATCATAGGTCTCATCCCAGGTATAAAAATCTTTGTTACCATAAAAAGTTTTTGAAATTGAGCCATTATAACGATATGAGCCATCTTTAAAGATGTTGTAGGCAATTTGTGGTCGATAAGACAAAATAGTCATTTTCCCTGAATCATCTACCACGTTAATTGAAAAATGATGGATCCCATTGTCGCCAATGATTTCTTTGTAGATCTTGCCTAATTTATAGCAGTTCTCAAAAGAAATAGTGGCTCCATTTTCATGAAGTTTTGGTAACTCATGCCGAGGTAGAACAATATACTTTTCCATCTAATTACATCCTATTACAACTTATTTCCTACTCAATAAATGTGACTTTCCTTAATAATTCATCCGTGATTCGTATACCTAGTCCTTTAAAAAAAGATTCAAGACATACACCTATAATCCTTGTGCGCTCTTCTCCAACAGCGTTTGTGGCAATAATTTTATTATAAAGATCAAAACAAAAATCTAGACTCTCTTCCATATTAGCTTCAGGAATTTGTTTTAAAACTGGTAATAGCTGAAGAAGTATTTTCTTCAGTACAATGGTATTTACCATCGAGTATTTATGTTCCATGGAAATCGTTGGTATGGCATAAGCATTTAATTCGCCTGTTTGCCCTAATCGCTCTTGCTCGGATAATATTTTTTCTTCTAATTCTTTAGAACCATACTCACCACATGGATCGCCTTGCCCGGTAATAAGCCAGGTAGGATTAACTTTAAATAGCTCAGAATAACTTATGATGTTTTCTAAACTTAGTGTTCTTTTGCCATTTTCATGCTGAGAATAAGTGGATGCGGGAATCGCATACTTTTCAATTAATTCTCGGGCAGTTTTGTATCCAGAAGCGACTCTGATAATTTTTAAACGCTTAGGGATGTCGGCAATAAAATGCATCATGAAGGTTTTAGGTAAATGTGAATGTCTTCATTCTATTTTAAATTACTGATCGAGTAAATAAATAAAAGTATTCTCAAATATGGAACGAAGCCTTTTTTGAAGAAAAACTGATATTACCTTCTAAATTATCTATTTAATTTAGAAACAAAACCTCGCCCCGAGCCTCAAATCGATTTTTAAAATCAGGCTCCTTCTCAAGCAACTGCATAATATATTCCAACGCTCCCAAAATAATCGCTTTATTAAATCCCTCCATTCCCGACTTAATCACCAATCCACCCAACTCAATTTTACGCCGCGTATCAGCACGGCGTTTTTTTAATTTTTCCAAGGCTATGGATTGCTCACATCGAGCGATGAACTGCTGCTCTTTTTTGATTTGCTTAATGGTGGTCATTTCACACATCCACTCTGGCAATTTTAGAAAACAATTCATCCAAGTGCTTCAAATCAAATTGATGCAGGCCATGTTTGTAGGCAAGGGAGCCGATTTCAAGTTTGTGCTTTTGTTGTAATTTATTGAGCTTGATTTTAGCTTTTTCGATTCTATCCAAGAGTACTGCTTCCATTTGCGATCCTGTCTTTTTAGACATAATCATTCTCCGCAAATGTTGTTAACGTTAAAAGCGTATCTTAGAAGGTTATTCAAATCAAGCGCTATCAAAATAAATATGAGCGCAGCGAATTCAATCAGTCCCGAAGGTTTTTTATAAGGGCGCAATATACATTGCTTCGAATGTTTGATAGATTGGACTTCTACATATAGAAAATTCTTGATGGACAAGGTTTTTCATTCAATAAAGCAACCGATGGATCATTGACACAAAGGTTTATCCATGGCCATTGCTTTTGCTCGCGCATCTATTCATTCACGTTCTAAAGGACATTCTGCAGTTGCTGCCGCAGCTTATCGTTCGGGGATGCGTTTAACTGATGATCGTACCGGTATTGTTTATGATTTTTCTCATCGGCATGATGTGGTTTATAGTGAACTGTTATTACCAGAATTCTCGCCAACCCAATTTAATGATCGCCAATTATTATGGAATCAAGTTGAGCTAGCTGAAAAAAGAGTTGATTCTCAAGTTTGTAAAGACATCGTTTTAGCATTGCCCAAAGAGTTAAGCCTTGTAGAGCAGATTGAACTTGCTAAGCGTTTTGCACAAACACATTTTGTTGATAATGGCATCCCTGCTGATGTTGCTATTCATGATCACGGTGATGGTAATCCACATGCACATATTTTAGTGTCAACACGACGTTTAGAAAATTCAGGCTTTGCCAAATATAAGGCACGCGATTTAAATCCAGCTTTTGCTCGTGGCTTCATTGTTGAAGATGAGCTGTGGGGACAACGATGGAGGGATATGCAGAATGGCTTTTTCAATGAGCATAATATTGATTTATCAGTTGATCTAAATCATGTGATTTCTGAACGGCATCAAGGAAATAATAGAGATTCAGTTTCGCACTATCTTCAAGAAGAAAATAAGTTAATTCGTGAAGCGCGTGAAGAAATTGCTCTTTTGCATGTGGATAATTTAATTAATCAAATTTCATTGACTAACAGTGTTTTCACTAGGCGTGAGATTGAGAGATTGCTTTTTAAGACGATGACAGATAAGGATAATCAAACTCATTTTTTAAGTTATGTAGAGCAAGTACTAAGCCATAAAGATGTGATTAAACTAGGGGTTAATGACCGAGGCATTGAGTCTTATACCACACGCCACCACTATATTCAGGAAGCAAAATTACTCGATAATGTTTCAACATTACAGGGTAGAAAAAATCACGTTTATAAAGAAGAGACCGATGCCCTGAGCAAGAAATATAACCTGGATACCCAGCAATCAGAGGCGCTATCTTTCATTACTCAAGGCGAGGATATTAGCGTATTGGTTGGCCGTCCTGGAGCAGGTAAAAGCTACTTACTTAAGCCATTGAAAGATTATTATCAAGCAAATGGTTGTGAGGTTCTAGGGGCTGCACTTTCAGGTAAAGTGGCTAAAGCTTTAGAAACAGATACTGGAATTAAATCATCAACGATAGCATCGCTTACCTATCGCCTAAGTAAGCATCAATTACAGCTCACTAAAGACCATATTTTAGTTATAGATGAAGCGGGAATGGTTGATTTTTCTAATATGGCATATCTCTTAAATGAGGTTACAAAGGCGGAAGCTAAAATTATTTTAGTTGGTGATTCCGATCAATTAAAGCCTATTTATAAAGGCGAGATATTTAGAGGTATTACAGCACGCACGGGTTATATTGAATTAGATAATATTAGACGCCAAACTGATGAGGGTGATAGGCGGGCAAGCCTTGATTTAGCTAAAGGGCGTATTGCAGATGCGATTCAATATTATGATAGCAAAGGAGCTATTAACTTCGCTGAAACCTCATCGGATGCCATTACCAAAATGGTTCAATCTTGGAGTGAAAATCTTAATTCAGATACCATCAAAGACCATATCATGCTTTCCTTTACACGTGCTGCCGTTTCTTCCTTGAATGCAGAAGCCCGCGTTGCCATGCAAGATAAAGGTTTAGTTGGTAAGGATAACTTTGATTATTTTTCTGAGAATGGCGCTGCAAGCATTGCTTTGGCAAAAGGTGAGCGTATTTTACTGCGCCAAAATGATAAAACAATCGGGGTGCGCAACGGTGATTTGGCTACTATTACTTCAATTAACAAAAATCAATTCGCTGCTACGCTTGATAGTGGCGCAAAGATAACTATTCCAATAACTTACCGATTTATTGAGTATGGTTATGCACTTACCGTCCATAAAGCACAAGGGATGACAGTTGACCATACTAGTGTACTAATTGATAGCACATATTGGGATAGAGCTTTAAGTTTTGTTGCAATGACACGGCATAGACTCTCTTTAACCCTTTATGCTGATAAACATCAGCATCCTAATTTGGATAGATTAACAAAAACGCTTGAACGACAATCTACACGAGATAATGTGATTGATTGGCCGTTGGATTATGCAATTCGTTGCGGGTTTGAACCTGATGGCTTAATCGGTCGTGCTATCAATCATATAGCAGGTATGGCAAATCAGATTAAAGAAAAATGGAATTATTTAGTTCATTACGAAACTTATTTAAAAAATGCTGATGTGCAAGCTAAGGTATCTGATCGTCAATTGTTACGGTCTACTGCTAAGAATATTGCAGATTATCTTGATAAAAAATACGCAACAACTAAGCAACTAATAAACATAGAAAAAGAAGCTAAGCAAAAAGGTGTTGATAAATCATCCCTGCCAGCATTTGAGGACTTTTATGCAAATAGTTTGTCGCGCGATAAATTGGCATGGGATATCATGCACACGAAAGCTGAGCAAATAGAAAAAAATATCAATAAGACTCATGTACTTGAATCGTTAGCGCAACATAGTTCTCGTTATGAGCGTTATCAATCTATTATTGCAGTAGCTGAAGCACCATTAGAAGCGCATATTTCAAAGAAACTGACTAAGCAAACGTCTAAGATTGATTTGGAAAAAGATTATATTCATATCATAAAGCTATCTGGGCAATATAATAAGACACCCAGAGCACTTTATCAGCAAATCGAGACTTTACAAAAAACACATCACCAAATGGAATTTGATAAGTTAAAAAAAGAATATCCAGTGATTGCCCAATATACACAGATATTTAATGAGCGCAACGAGGCATCTGGCTTTAGAAAGAAAGAACTAGATAATGAGCTATTGATTAAAGCCAAGGAAATTAAAGGTAATAAAATATTAGGGGATCGATTGCAACGTAACTTTCCAAAGTTTGCTATTGCTCTTACAAGAGGGAATAAAGATCATGCAAAATAATAAAAACCACTCAATTCTTAACGATTTTGTTGTGTGGATTAGGCTCTATCTAGGTAAGAAATTTGTGATTTGCAAAATTCATGACAGCATGCAAATTGGGACGAAATTTTTGCATCTTCACCTTTTATATAGATTTTTTCTGGGTTCATCTTGTAACCCCATATTCTAGCTCAATCCAAGTGGTTTTAACGTGGTCTCATCTTCCTCCTTTTCACCATGCTCAGTCGATGCTAGAGGCTCCATATTTACTGGGATGGCGCCAGCCGGTGCAGCATCCCCGCCATCCAAGGTTATGAATGGCCCTGGATGCTTGATAATTCTGTGCTTTTTCGCCAATAGCAATAGAAGATCTTTCTACTTCATGTCCTTTGGCTTCGACATAAACATAACTTACC
>CAMDMN010000044.1 GCA_945901965.1 Legionella genomosp. 1
GTAGATACTGTCTTTAAATGCAAGAATAATTTTCATTAAAAGGCAATCTACTTCTCAGTACCCCAAAGATAATATGAGCTAATTTACGCATAATAGCGCAAACGATTGTCTTGGGGGTTTTTCCATTCTGCTCAAGCCTTGAAACAAAAGCAGCTAAGCCTTTATTATATCTTTTTGCAACTAAAGCTGCCATATAAAGAGCTTTTCTTAAACGACTATCACCGAGTCTTGAAATTGTAGTTTTCCCAATCATTTTTCCTGATTGATGATGCTTTGGCGTGATTCCAATATAAGCGGCGAATTGTTTGGCCGTTTGGAAGGAATTAACATCTGGCATAAGTGCTAATACTCGATAAGCAGTTAGTTTTCCTACGCCTTTAATACTTGTAATTAATGACATTTTTTCTTTTAAAGAAGGCTCATTATTTATTAATTCAGCCATCTTGCTTTCAACTTGTATAATTTCCTTTTCAAGATTCTGAGCCAAATTAATTAAAATTTTACGGGCTATATCTTCATGTAAGCTATGAAGTTGATTATTAAACTGAACTAATTGTCATTTAAGCATATCTAGCAATTTCGTTAATCCCTTTAATTGTTTTTGCTCATCAGGGTTTGGCTTATAAATACGAGGTCTCATACATTTACAAAACTCACGAATTACCCGACCATCTATAATGTCGTTTTTATTTCGTGCTAATGAAGCTTTAGCAAAATTCTTAATTTGAAAAGGATTAACAACACTTACTTTAATTTCTTTTTTTACTAAAAAATCAGCAATACCTTCACTATAATGACCTGTTGCCTCCATACAAACCCAAGGTGATGATATATTTTTAGTAAGCCATTCAGTAAACTCAGAGTGGCCTTTTAGGTCATTAGTATAAATAGTGTGTTTGTAACGATTGTTAACATAAAATGAGACATCAAATTTATCTTTCGCAACATCTACGCCTACAAATTCTTCTTGAATCATGTTAATCTCCTAAAGCTTGTTAAAAATACTTGGCGATTATTTATCAATGACCATGCTTGTTAATGCAGGCTTACTTTTGATCGGTGGCCTAAGATACTGTTCGGTCGATAGATAATTGGGGAGAAGGTCCTACTCTACATTACAGGCTTTAAGCCTTGCCTTGATTCAAGATCTCTTCTCCCATCCCAAGTGCCCTTGAGATTAAGCTTTTTTGCCTACATTTGAAAGATACAAGCCTTGATTCCACGCCGCGTAATCAAGGTTTTCTCAATGGTTACGTTTGATTGCAAAATTAGCAAGGTTGATAAGCGCTTCTTTATATATGGAGTCAGGAAGTACATCTAATGCCAAAATCGCTTTATCAATTTCAGTGCTTGCGATTTCTTGAGTGTATTCTATGGCTTTTGTTTCTCTAATAGCCTCAATGACTTCGGGTAAATTCTTTATTATTCCTTTAGTTATACTTTCTCTAATCATTAATTTTTGGTTTGGCGTGCCATGTTCTAAAGCATAGATTAAAGGTAATGTCGCTTTACCATCGGCTAAATCATCGCCGATATTTTTACCAATAGGTGCGGCATCAGAACAATAATCAAGGGTATCATCAATTAATTGAAATGCATTTCCTAAGTGTAGGCCATAAGCATATAAATTATCTTGTATGTTTTTTGGTGAATTACTAATCATCCCACCGAGAGTTGCAGAAGCTGCAAATAAAAAAGAGGTTTTAGCGGAGATGACTTCATAATACTCATCTAAATTTATATCAGGATTGTGCCTATTACCAAGTTGTTGAATTTCACCGCTGGTAATTTTATGAGCTGTATCCGCCAATAGATTCATGATGTCTAAATTTCCTACATTTATCATGAGCTGCATATATAGCGTCAACAAATAATCACCAACTAAAATGCTAGCCTTAGAACCCCATATTTCATTAGCGGTTTCTTTGCCACGGCGAAGAGTTGATTCATCAATTACATCATCATGTAATAAAGATGCTGTATGAAAAAACTCAACCATTGCGGCAAGTCTAATATGATCATTTCCTTTATAGTTACAAGCATTGCTCGTAAGAAGAACTATTAATGGACGAAGACGTTTTCCACCACTTTGAATAAGATGATTGGATAAATTAGATATTAAATCAATTTTAGATTTGATTTGCACACAAATTAATTCATTAACCGCATTAAAATCATTTCTAACTAATTCTTGCAAATGGTTTATTTCCACTGTGCATCCTGAAGCAAATAATAGTTGAATGCTAAGTCTCACAAAGAGTATTGTCAAGTTTATAACTAATTAACCAATTGAATGGATTGATAATGAACCTTATAATGTGGAACTAGTTGATTAAATTTTAAATGCAAGACATTCCGAACAAAGTGAGTAATCTCCGGAAGTAGTAATAAAAAGCGCGCCTAAGGAGATCCCTCACTGTGTTAGGTATGACGTGTATTGGTCATTTAAAATTTAATCTACTATAAATGTGCCAATAGAGCATTAGCTACTTTTGATTGGTTTTTGCGACCTAGTGCTTTACAAATCATGTCTCCTGCGGCCACAACTTGATAAATATCAATTCCGGTTTTAAGCCCTAATCCTGAAAAAAGATAAAGTAAATCTTCGGTTGCGACATTACCACTTGCACCTTCTGCATATGGACAACCGCCAAGGCCTGCGACTGAGCTATCAAAGCGGCTTATTCCGCATTCAAGAGAAGCGTAGGTGTTAGCGACAGCTTGACCATAGGTATCATGAAAATGCATGGCAAGATCTGAAATTGGTAAGATTGTGCTAATTTCTGCAATTAACTCTTTTGTTTGTTTTGGTGTGCCGACACCGATAGTGTCACCTAAGCTTAATTCATCGACACCTAGTTTTAGGAGTCGTTCAGTAACTTCTGCTACTTGACTTGGTCTAATATGGCCTTCATATGGGCAACCTAGTACACAGGAAATATAAGCTCGTATTTCAATTTGATTTTCACGCGCTAATTTAATAATGGGGTTGAAGCGTTCGATACTTTCAGCTATGGAACAATTAATGTTACGTTGATTAAATGATTCACTAGCAGCAGTAAATATAGCAATTTTTTTCACATTTAAGCTAATTGCTTTTTTTATTCCCTGTTCATTTGGAACAAGGGCTGAAAATGTAACATCTGCATGCTTATCTATAGCTTTAAATACGGCTTCATTGTCTGCTAATTGCGGTATAGCTTTAGGGGAAACAAAGCTTGTTGCCTCTATTTGTCGTAAGCCTGATTTTGCTAAAAGATTAATTAATTCTATTTTAGTCGCAGTAGGCACAAATGATCTTTCATTTTGCAATCCATCGCGGGGACCTACTTCAATAATAGTTAGATCTTCTGAAAGATTCATGGAGGTCCTTATTCCTTGTCATTGATCTTAGCTAAAAGAGCACCTTCATTAACTTGAGCGCCTAGATCATAAAAAATATCAACTAATATGCCATCATTAGGCGCAAGAATAGCATGTTCCATTTTCATAGCTTCCAAGACGATTATCCTTTCTCCTGCTTTTATTTTATCGCCGATATTTTTTAATATTGCAACTACAGTGGCAGGCATTGGTGCGGTTAATTGATTAGATAACTCATTATGAAAGCTTGATTTATGCTCCCAATTAAAACGCAAAACTTCAATTGGTCCAACATCGGTATAAAATATAATTTTTTCTTTAAAGATTTCAATAAATGCATTTAATTCTTGGTTTGCATAAGTTAAAAACAATTTATCGTCAGTTAATTTTGCTTGTAACTCAATATGTTTAGATCCCACAAATATCTTAAGTTCATTATTAGATATAGGAGTTATGGTTAATACATGCTCTTCATTATCAATAATATAATTTGTCCGCCAGCTTGTTTTTAAATGCATTTGCCAGCCAAAAGTTTGATTTTTTAAGCTATCCGACCCCATATCTTTTCTAAGTTCTAAATAATCAACGCTTGCTGCCATTAATAAAGCTACTTGCTTATTAGGTTGTAAAATTTCAATTTTTTCCTGACTTAAAAAATTGGTATTTAATTTTGTAGCTAAAAATTTTGGATGGTTAATAATTGCTTGTAAAAATGGAATATTAGTTTTAACTCCACCTATGTGATAATGCTTTAATGCAAGTTGTAAGCGGTTTAGAGCTTCAGTTCGATCATCACCATAAGCTATTAGCTTTGCGATCATTGGATCGTAATATCTTGAAATATTGGAATTTAATTTAACACCTGTATCAATCCTTATCCCATCACCACTTGGCTCTTTAAGAAAATGGATAGAGCCCATTGATGGCATAAAATCATGGATTGGATCCTCGGCATAAATTCTACATTCTATTGCATGTCCATGAGCATTAATTTCTTTTTGACTTAAGGGTAATTTTTCATTAGCGGCAATTCTAATTTGCCATTCTACTAAATCTAAATTAGTTATCATTTCAGTGACAGGGTGTTCTACTTGAAGGCGGGTATTCATTTCCATGAAATAAAAATTATCGCCTTCAACTAAAAATTCAATGGTACCAGCGCCAAGATAATTAATTTCTTTAGCAACAGAAACTGAAGCTTTAGCTAAATTTTCTTTAAGTTTTTTTGCTAAATTAGGAGCAGGGGCCTCTTCAATTATTTTTTGATGGCGACGTTGTATTGAGCAATCTCGTTCATAAAGATGAACTATGTTGCCAAAGTTATCTGCCATTATTTGTATTTCAATATGACGTGGGTTTTTAATTAATTTTTCAATAATCATAGTGCTATCAGCAAAACTTGATAGCGCCTCACGACGAGCGCTGGCTAAATCTTTTAAAAATAAAGTTTCATCATGCACTGTACGCATGCCTTTACCTCCACCACCATTAGCCGCTTTAATAAGTACAGGGAATCCTAGCTCCTTCGCTTTTTTTTCTAAGGTTTTATCTGATTGATCATCACCATGATAACCAGGAGTAAGAGGTACTTTAGTTTTCTCAAGTATTTTTTTTGCTACTTGCTTTGAGCCCATTGCTTCTAAAGCTTTTATTGTCGGGCCAATAAAAACAATATTGGCAGCGGTTGCAGCTTTAGCAAAATTAGGATTTTCAGATAAAAATCCGTATCCTGGGTGTATAGCATCAGCTTTACATTTAATTGCCGCGGCAATTATATTATCGATATTTAAATAACTATCATTAGCATTGGGCCCACCTACGCAAAATGCACTATCAGCTAATGAAACATGTAAGCTATCAATATCTGCAGTAGAATAAATTGCTACAGATTCTATGCCCATCTTTTTTAAAGTTTTGATAACTCTACAGGCAATTTCACCGCGGTTGGCTATAAGAATTTTTTTAAACATAATCCCTCAATATTCATTTTTTAGATCCTTTATTAAAGAATTTTTTAAGGAGGTTTTGTCCTAAACTAGACACTCTTTGTTTAGCTATTATGGCGGCTGTTATTGATTGTAACTCATCATTTATTGGTAGTGATGAAACTTTTCTAACTAAAGATTTAGCAGCAATTGTAGCTTCACAAGGTAACTCTGCAATTTTTTTAGCAAAGTTTATGGTGAAATTTAAAAGCTCCTCTTCCTCAACACAATATTGGACTAAGCCTAAATCAAAGGCACGTTTCGCATTAAATAATTCTGCACTAATAAATAAACTATTTGTGGCACGTTCGCCAATAGCTTTAATAATATATGGACTAATAACCGCAGGCGTTAAACCTAATTTAACTTCAGAAAAGCAAAATTCTGCATTAGTTGAAGCAATGGCTATATCACAAGCCGCAATTAAGCCCACTCCACCACCAAAAGTTTTACCTTGAACCATAGCGATGGTAGGTTTTTTACTTGAATAGAGAGTGAACATAAGGGAGGCTAAAATTTTAGCATCAGCTAAATTTTCAGCTTCACTAAAATTTGCCATGCGCTGCATCCAGGCAAGATCGGCGCCTGCTGAAAAATTCTTGCCATTAGCTTTTAATACAATTACATGAACTTCTGGGTTGATTTCTGCCTTATCTATTATTGTTTTTAATTCAATTAATATGGCGTCGTCAAAAGCATTGTGTTTATCAACTCGGTTTAATGTGATTAGTAATATATTAGAGTCCATTTCTGATAAAACTGTATTCATATTTATTCCTACATTCTAAACACACCAAATTCTGTTGATGGTATTGGCGCATTAAGGGCGACATTTAAGCTTAATCCTAAAACTCGTCTTGTATCATGCGGTGCAATTACACCATCATCCCACAAGCGAGCAGAAGCGTAATATGGATTGCCTTGTTTTTCATAGAGCTCGCGTAAATTAGCTTTAAATTTTTCTTCTTCATCGATGCTCCAACTAGTACCATCTTTGTCATATTTATCGCGATTTACTTGGGCTAATACATTGGCCGCTTGCTCGCCACCCATTACTGAAATTCTTGCATTAGGCCATGACCATAAAAAACGAGGATCATAAGCACGGCCACACATAGCATAATTGCCAGCACCAAAACTTCCGCCAACGATTACAGTAAGTTTAGGTACTTTTGCATTAGCGACAGCCATTACCATTTTAGCACCATGCTTGGCAATGCCCGCAGCTTCATACTTAGATCCAACCATAAATCCTGTAATATTTTGTAAAAAAATTAAGGGAATTTTTCTCATTGTACAAAGTTCAATAAAATGAGTGCCTTTTAAAGCTGATTCTCCAAATAGAATTCCATTATTAGCGATAATGCCGATTTGGTGACCGTATAATCGAGCAAATCCACAGATAAGAGTTGTACCAAATAAAGCTTTAAATTCATCAAAGTCTGACCCGTCTACAATGCGAGCAATGATTTCTTTAATATCAAATGGTTTGCGTGGATCTTCTGGAACTATTCCATCTAGTTCTAATTCACTATAAATTGGATCTATGCTTGCAATTTTATTCGGTGATTCTTGTTTTTTTCTATTTAAATTAGAAACAATGTTTCTTGCTAAATGAAGAGCATGCTCATCATTTTCAGCATAATAATCAGCAACACCTGATTGGCGACAATGAATATCAGCGCCGCCTAGTTCTTCTGCAGATATTATTTCACCGGTCGCGGCCTTTACTAATGGTGGGCCACCTAAAAATATCGTTGACTGTTTTCTTACCATTATAGATTCATCAGCCATCGCCGGCACATAAGCACCTCCAGCGGTACATGATCCCATGACTACAGCAATTTGTGGAATATTAGCGGCTGATAAATTTGCCTGATTATAAAAAATCCTCCCGAAATGATCTCTATCTGGGAATACTTCATCTTGCATTGGTAGAAAAGCGCCACCAGAATCAACAAGATAAACACAAGGTAAATGATTAGCCGCTGCAATTTCTTGAGCGCGTAAATGTTTTTTAACAGTAAGAGGATAATAAGTCCCACCTTTTACCGTGGCATCATTGACAATAATCATGCATTCAATACCCGCAATACTACCAACGCCGGTAATTAAACCTGCCGCAGGAACTGGATGATTATATACGTTAAAGGCTGCAAGTTGTGATAACTCAAGAAAAGGACTGCCTTTATCTAGTAGCTCTTGGAGCCGTTCGCGAGGCAATAATTTACCATGTTTTTTATGCCTTTCTCGAGCTTTCTCATCGCCACCTAAGGAAATTTGCTCCACAGTTTGCTCGAGTTTTTTTAACAAGTCAGTCATGTAATCAAAATTATCTTTGTATTCATGACCTTCAAGTTTTAAATTTGAGAAGATTTTTGCCATAATTAAATCCTTAATGAATAAGAATTTTAGAAATTACGAGAATAAGCCATATAAACCAAGTTACTTCGATAAAATAAGTCATATGCTTTCCTTTAATAGCGCGGTAAATAAGATCTGGAATGGCGGCGACTATTATCGGTATAAGTACTAGGGTAATTACCCTACAAATGGTAATGCTTAAGCTACTACCACTAAATATTGGAGCTAATTTAGCATTTATTATTGTATAAAACATGACAATATTAACGATAGCTAAATGAATATATGGAGCGAATACTACTACTAATATAGATAAAATAAGATAAATAATAGACTGTTTAACCATGAATCACCTCGATTGCAACTGCTGTAGCTTCTCCGCCGCCGATACATAAGGCTGCGATTCCTTTTGTTTTTTGTTCATTAATAAGAGCATGAATCAGTGTAACGATAATTCTTGCCCCAGATGCGCCAATTGGGTGACCTAAGGCACAAGCTCCGCCATGTATATTAACCTTATTTACATCTAAATTAAGCTCTTTTATAGCAGTCATTGTAACAACTGCAAAGGCTTCATTTATTTCGTAAAGATCAACGTCATCTTTTTGCCAGTTTGCTTTTATTAATACTTTCTTGATTGCTTCAATTGGTGCTGTAGTAAACCATTCAGGTTCAAAAGCATAGCTTGCATGCGCTACTATTTTTGCCAAAGGTTTAATCCCTCGTTTTAATGCATTTTCTTTAGTCATTAAAATAAGACTCGCAGCACCATCAGCGATTGAACTTGAGTTAGCTGCAGTAACGGTGCCATCTATTGAAAATGCTGGACGAAGTTTAGAAATTTTATCTAATTTTTTAGGATCAGGGCCTTCGTCTTTAGTAATAATTGTATCGCCAGTTTTTTGCGATATAGTAATTGGCACTATTTCATTAGCAAATTTCAATTCATTTTGCGCCTTAAGCGCACGAGTCATTGAGCGAGCTGCATATATATCTTGATCTTCACGACTAAAATTATAAAATTTTGCGGTATTATCAGCAAAAACACCCATTAATTTACCTTTATCATAAGCATCTTCAAGGCCATCAATAAACATATGATCAATTAATACATCATGCCCAAGACGATATCCCTCTCGTGCTTTAGCCAGTAAATAAGGCGCATTAGACATGCTTTCCATGCCGCTTGCGAGGACTATATTAGCTGAGCCTACTTTAATTAAATCATGAGCGAGCATAACAGCTTTCATGCCAGAGCCGCACATTTTATTAATTGTGGTAGCTCCAGTACCAGATGGAATATTTGCTTTTAATGCTGCTTGTCTTGCAGGAGCTTGGCCAATACCTGCTTGTAATACGCAGCCTGATATTACTTCATCAATATCAGCAGGCGTTAGATTTGCTTGGTTTATAGCGGCATTATGTGCAATTGCACCTAATTCAGGGGCAGAAAGTGAAGATAAATTACCTAGCATGCCACCGCTAGGTGTTCTCATTGCTGCAACTATATAGATTTCATCATCCATCATCAAAGATTTTCCTTAAATAATTCTCTACCAATTAGCATACGTCTAATTTCAGAAGTACCTGCACCAATTTCATAAAGTTTGGCATCACGTAAAAGTCTTCCGGTTGGATATTCATTAATGTAGCCGTTACCGCCTAAAATTTGGATGGCTTGAAGCGCCATTTGCGTGGCCTTTTCAGCAGTATATAAAATCACGCTAGCGGCATCTTTACGGTTTACTTGATGGTGATCGCAAGCTCTTGCAACAGCATAAAGATACGAGCGAGAGGCATTAAGCTCTGTATAAAGATCGGCAACTTTACCTTGAATAAACTGAAACTCGCCAATAGCCTGGTTAAATTGCTTTCTTTCATGAATATAAGGTAAAACTACATCTTGACATGCCTGCATAATACCAACAGGTCCTGCCGCAAGAATGGTGCGTTCATAGTCAAGACCACTCATTAAAACTTTAACTCCTTGGTTTAATTCCCCAAGGAGGTTAACTGCTGGCACTTTACACTCGGTGAACACAAGTTCTGACGTATTGGATCCGCGCATACCAAGTTTATCAAGTTTTTGTGCGGTACTAAAACCATTAAAATCTCTTTCGATAATAAATGCAGAAATGCCTTTGGCGCCTAAATTTTTATCAGTTTTTGCATAAACTACTAAAACATTTGCATCAGGTCCGTTAGTTATCCACATTTTGGTGCCATTTAGGATGAAAAAATCACCTTCTTTTCTGGCTTGTAATTGCATGCTGATAACATCAGATCCTGAGTTAGCTTCACTCATAGCTAAAGCACCGACATGCTCGCCTTTTATTAATTTAGGTAAATATTTTAGCTTTTGTTCTTTATTACCATTTAAATAAATTTGATTAACACATAAATTTGAATGAGCCGCATAACTTAAACCAACGGCGGCTGATGCGCGTGATATTTCTTCCATGGCAATTGCATGAGCTAAATAGCCCATATTAGCACCACCATATTCTTCACTAACAGTAATGCCTAATAATCCCATATCGCCAAATTTTTGCCATAGTTGATTAGGGAAGGTATTATCAATATCAATCTTATGAGCAAGTGGTGCTATTTCACGTTTTGCAAAATTGTATACACTGTCACGTAAGAGATCATACGTTTCGCCAAGATTATGTTGTAAGCCAATGTGCATAGTTTCCTAAAAATACGTTAAACTATAAGCATCTTATCACCATAAATGAAGAATTGTCAGCAACCAGAGTATGAAGTTTTTATAAAAAACTTTGTTAAAAGGAGAATTTAATAATGAGAAAATTGGCTTTGTGGGGGCATAATCTTGATGATTATTTAGAAATCTTTGATTTATCATCGAGTGATCTTAAAGCAAATTTTCTAGAATATGGTTCTGGTGCTAGTGCTTTTAATGCAATAGTTCATGCAAAAGGCGGAAAAGTTATTAGTTGTGATCCTTTATTTATTTATGATAAAGAAAAAATCAAGGCAGAAGCGTCGTTGATTTTTGAAGAGATGGTTGAGCGCGTAAAGAGTATTAAAGATAAATTTGATTTTTCTAAATTTGGCGGCCTTGATGGATTAATTGCTTTAAGACGCGAAGGGATGAATAAATTTTTTGCAGATTTTGAAGTTGGGAAGAAAGAAGGGCGATATATACCAACTCCTGATAATAACAGATTACCTTTCCCTGATTTTACTTTTGATTATGCTTTAAGTTCGCATTATTTATTTGCAAATTTTGATAATCAAGACGTAAATTTTCATTTGAATATAATTCGTGAATTACTACGTGTCGCAAAAGAGGTAAGAATTTTCCCGGTTATTGATCGCTTTGGCGAACCATCTCCATTTCTAGGTCCGGTACTTTTAGGATTGAATCAAGAGCAATATGGTGTTGAGGTTCGTGAAGTGAAATATTCTTTGCAGACTAAGGGAAATGCGATGCTAAGGGTGTGGGCGGAAAAGTGCAATTTGTGACAAGGTACGATTGTCTAAACTTAAAACCATTATATCCGAGCCGCGACAGTCAGGGAGCGGAGCATTGATAACTATTAAACT
>CAMDMN010000045.1 GCA_945901965.1 Legionella genomosp. 1
GTAGCACTGAAAACCTTGATTACGCTATGCTCCATCAAGGCTAATCCCACTTAATCTTAAGGTATTGGGCCCTAGTCTGACACTTGGCATAGACAATATTTCGCGTTAGGATAAGAAACCTTGGGCTTAAGACATCGTTTACAGATGCATTCATAGAGCCATTTTTTTTGAAAAGGATTAATGAATGGAACAATTAAACATTTCTTCGAAAAATTTAGCACAACAACAAATATTACAATTAAGTACATATCTAAATTCACGTATTCTTGGGCAGAAAAATTTAATAACAAAGTTATTAATTGCTTTACTTGCTGATGGTCATTTGTTGGTTGAAGGTGCTCCTGGACTTGCAAAAACTCGGGCAGTTAAGGAGTTAGCTGTTGGTGTTGAGGGGCATTTTCATCGGATTCAATTTACTCCAGATTTATTGCCTGGTGATTTGACGGGTACTGATATCTTTCATCCTGAAGATGGTTCTTTTGTTTTTCAGCCAGGTCCTATTTTCCATAATCTGTTATTAGCCGATGAAATAAATCGAGCGCCAGCTAAAGTGCAATCAGCATTGCTTGAAGCTATGGCAGAAAGACAAGTTACAATCGGCGGAAAAACTTATCCTTTGCCTGAACTATTTTTAGTAATGGCAACGCAAAATCCTATTGAGCAAGAAGGCACATATCCACTTCCTGAAGCTCAGCTTGATCGTTTTTTAATGTATGTAAAAATTGGCTATCCAGAGGCCTCCGTTGAACGAGATATTTTAATGCTTGCTCGACGCGAAGCATTAGCTAGTAATGGCGCTGTAGCAAGTTCATCATCAAAAAAAGATACAATTAAACCTTTGTCACAGCGAGCATTATTTGAGGCGCGACGTGAAGTGCTTAATGTTCATACTAGCGAAGCGTTAGCCGATTATTTGGTGCAATTAGTAGTGGCGACACGAGATCCTAGTAAATATAGCCAAGAGCTCGGCCGCTGGCTGCGTTACGGTGCTAGTCCAAGAGCAACAATCGCGCTAGATCGCTGCTCTAAGGCCCATGCTTGGCTTGATGGAAGAGATTATGTAACTCCTGAGGATATTCATGTAATTGCACATGATGTTTTGCGGCATCGTATATTATTAACCTTTGAGGCGGAAGCTTTAGGGGTAAACAGCGATAAATTCCTAGATGAGTTACTGCGTTTAGTTGCTCTCCCATAAAAGAGAACATTAGTCATGACTGATGGAGTATCCTTAGATTTAAAAGATCTAATCGAATTGCAGCGCTTTGCCCAATCTGGGTATAGCCCACAAGGGCGAGGGTTTTCTGCTGGGAATCACTTATCTAAATTTCGTGGTCGCGGCATGGATTTTAATGAAGTCCGCAATTATCAAGCTGGTGATGATCTAAGGCATATGGAGTGGCGGGTTACCGCGCGTTCAGGTCGGCCGCATATAAAATTATATCAAGAAGAAAGAGAGCGCCCTGTACTTATTTTGGTTGATTTTAACCCTTCCATGTTTTTTGGAACAAGGATTGCATTTAAATCAGTTATTGCTGCACGCTTGGCAGCTATATTAGCTTGGACCGTTGTGAAACAAGGCGATCGGGTAGGTGGTTTATTATTTTCAGCAACGGGTCATAATGAATTTACCCCGCGAAGTCGAGAGTTTGGTGTTTTACCATTTTTAGCATCAATTAGTGAATATACTAAAACATTTTCAGATCCTACAACGTCACAAACTAGGAATCCATTGAGTTATGGATTGGAACGATTACGACGAGTTGTGCGACCCGGAAGTATTGTCGTGTTAATTAGCGATTTTTATAATTTTGATGAAGATAGTGAAAGACACTTAGCGAGATTACAAAGTCATAATGATATTTTAGCATATCATATTTGTGATCCGATAGAATTAGCTCCTCCACGTCCTGATATCTACGCTATAACTAATGGTAGCCAAGAAATTTTGCTTGATACAACTAATAATATGGTTTCTAAGGCATATCATCATTACTCTGAACATCGCATCGCTGAATTGCGTTTGCAATTACAACGGTTGCAAATTCAATATATCCAAGTTAGAGGAGATCTTGATTTGCCACTTTTGGTAAGGCAAACTTTTTTTCGGAGGATAAATGCCTAATAATGATGCTTTAGCACAACTTCGCGATATTCATTTACCAAATCCTATAGGATGGTGGCCATTGGCACCGGGCTTATATTTATTAGCTTTAGTGCTTTTTTTAGTTTTGGCAGCCCTTGTTGTTTTTATTAGGAAATCTTATTTAAACGGGAGTCATCGGCGCGAGGCATTAAGACTTTTAAAATCATTTCAAAAGCAAAATCAAGTTGTATCTGATAGTCAGCATGCGACTGCTTTTATATCAGAATTATTAAGGCGCGTAGCTTTAGTATATTTTCCACGCGAGCAAGTAGCTAGTTTGCAAGGACATTCTTGGATTAAATTTTTAAATGATACTAGTAAAGGCTTAGATTTTAATTTTGTACAAAAAGAACTTATTGATAGTCCTTATCAAGCTAAAAACAATAGTGATTTGCAGCTTTTGTTTAAATTAGCACATAGTTGGATAAAGCAAAGGAGAGGTCGATGTTTGAATTAGCCCTGCCTTTAGTATTTATTATTTTACCTTTGCCGTTATTAATTTGGTTTTTAGTGCCAGAAGCACCAAATTTTATGCCAGCTGCTTTGAAAGTGCCATTTTTTAACGCTTTAGTTGGGGCTATAGATAAGAAAAAGAGTGAAGCGGCTTTTGGCGGGAAGATAATTTTGCTATTTATTATTTGGTTTTTATTATTACTTGCATTATCAGGCCCTCGTTTTGTCGGCAAACCACAACCCTTAGCGCGAGAGGGTTATAATATCATGTTAGCCCTCGATCTTTCCGGAAGCATGGAATTAACTGATATGACAATGCATGGTCGTAAAGCGTCTCGTCTGGCAGTGGTTAAGCACGCGGCAAAAGAGTTTGTTAAGGAACGAACCGGCGATAAAATCGGTTTAATTTTATTTGGATCTAATGCTTATCTCCAAACCCCGTTAACCTATGATCATAATAATGTTTTACAACGTATAGATGATGCCACAGTAGGTCTTGCAGGAAAGACAACATCAATTGGTGATGCTATTGGTCTTTCAGTTAAAAGACTTCAATCTGTACCGAAATCAGGTCGCATTATTATCTTACTTACTGATGGAGTTAATAATTCAGGAGTTTTAGCGCCATTAAAAGCAGCTTTATTAGCACATGGTGAAAATATTAAAGTCTATACCATAGGATTGGGATCTGAAGCCTCCACTGGCACTTTGGATGGATTATTTTTTAATATGAATGCTACAGCTGATTTGGATGAAGATACGTTAAAGGAAGTGGCAAAGATAACCGGGGGGCGATACTTTCGCGCAACTGATAGTAAATCTTTACAAAATATTTATAAAATTATTAATCAAATAGTCGCGGTTTCACAAGACCAAGCAACAATCCGCCCACAGCATGATTATTATCCATGGCCATTAGCCTTAGGAATGTTATTATTTTTATATTGGTTGGTTGATTGGGGCGCTTTAAAACAATACTTTAAGCTAAATTTACGTCGTGAGGTGGTTGAATAATGACCGAGTTTCATTTCTTACGACCTTTTTGGTTAATTACTTTTTTGCCATTAATAATATTGTTTTTATATTTATTACGAAAGGCTATCGCAAAGACTGCGTGGTCTAAAATTTGTGATAGTCATTTACTTCCTTTTTTGATAAAAACTAAAACAGATGGTGGTCGATCTTTTGCGCTATCATTACTTTTTATCAGTGCATTTTTTATGATTGTAAGCCTTTCAGGACCGACATGGACTCGCCTGCCAGTTCCGACCTACCAACAAATCGAGCCTAGGGTTATATTATTAAATATGTCAGACGCTATGTTTGAAAAAGATTTAAAACCAGATAGATTAAGTCGGGCTAAATTCAAATTACACGATTTATTTCTACATAAAGATGCAGGACAATTCGGCCTCGTGGTTTATACGAGTGAGCCTTTTGTAGTTTCACCTTTAACCGATGATGGCCAAACAATAGATTCACTTTTATCATCATTAACACCTGATGTTATGCCAGTAAAAGGTGATGATTTAGCTTATGCATTAAAAGAAGCGCAAAAATTAATAGTGCAAGCTAAATTTAAGCAAGGACAAATATTAGTGCTTACAGCAGCCATTCCTGATAAAGATGCTCTATTAACGGCAAGGAAATTAGCTAATGCTGGCATTATTACCTCAATAATTCCGGTTATTTCTAAAGGTAGTTCTCAATCAAATATGTTTCAAGAGTTAGCGGATGCAGGGGGTGGCGAGCTTATTGCTTTTCGAGATAATTCTAAAGATTTGGATAAATGGTTGGCAGATACGAAGAGTGAAGATCATTATGAGATTAATTATGAGAATGAAATTCCAATTTGGCGAGATGAAGGACGATGGTTTTTAATCCCCGCCCTTATATTTTTATTGCCAGCATTTCGTCGTGGATTTAGCACGAGGGTTAACTCATGAAATGGCGGTATTTTATAATTAGTATCTTAGTAAATTTAATTTTCGTACAAAAAATATCAGCCTTTAGTTTTAAAGATTTATGGTTAACAGAAGATCAACAAGCACAGGAGTTTCTAGAAAGCGGACAATTTGCCAAGGCCACTGATACCTTTCGGCGCGATG
The DNA here is from genome assembly GCA_945901965.1 of Legionella genomosp. 1. Taxonomy (GTDB): domain Bacteria; phylum Pseudomonadota; class Gammaproteobacteria; order Legionellales; family Legionellaceae; genus CAMDMN01. Next base: position 4,708 of record CAMDMN010000045.1, read on the forward strand.
ATTGGAAAGCTGTAGCAGCTTATAGGTTAGGAGACTATGCAAAAGCGGCAACACTATATCAAAAGGATAGGGCTAAGGATGCGGCTTATAATCTAGGTAATACATATGCCCAAATGGGACGCTATGAGGAAGCTATTAAAGCATATGATAAAGAATTAGCTATAAATCCTAATCATGAAGACGCAATTTATAATCGTAAAATAGCAGAGGATTTACTAAAAAAAGATAAAGAGCAACAAGATAAGCAAAAACCTGATAAAGATAATCAGGATAAAAATGATCAAGATAAACAAGATCAAGAACAGTCAAATCAAGACAATAAAAATCAAGATAAACAAGAAGAAGACAAGCAAAATCAGGATAAGCAAGAGCAAGATAAAAAAGACGATGACAAACAAAATCAAGATAAACAAGATGAAAAAAAACAGCAAGAGCTTGACAATAAGAACCAAGATTTTGACGCTGAGTCTTTGAAAAATCGTGAGCAACAACAAGCAGATGAGCAGTGGTTAAATTTAATTCCAGATGATCCAGGTAATTTATTACGAGAGAAATTTTTACGTGATTATTTGCGAAGGCAACATGGGTGGGGGAAATGAAATTTGCGTTTTTTAGGATGATTAAATTTATAGTTAACATCGTAATATTTAGTTTTATTTGCTGGCAAGATGTAGCGATAGCTAAAATTTCTGTGAAAATTGATCCGCCAACGGCCGAATTAGGCGAAGTTTTTCGTTTAAGTCTTTCAACCGATGAGCCCAAAGCAAATGGGGTGCCTGATTTAATGCCGTTAAAGCAAAATTTTACGATTGTAGGAACAGAGCGGCGCATTTCTTATAATATTGTTAATGGGCAATCTAGTTCTTTTTCTAAGTGGATTATATCGTTAACGGCAAAAAAAATAGGTGTTTTATCTATTCCACCTATTAAAATTGGTAATCAAATATCAGCGCCCTCTAGCATAGAGATAACTGGAGATGAAGCATTAGTCACCAAGGATGATGATGTCGACATAATGCACGATGAAGTGATGTTAAAGACTAAGATTACTAAAGGTAAAATTTATGTTAATCAACAAATAGTTTATACCGTAAAGCTTTATAATAGCCAAAGGTTATTAGATACACAATTTTTGCCGCCTAGTGTTGAAGATGCTTTGCTTATTCCTTTAGGTGACGCCAATAGCTATCAAATTAAAAAAAATGGGCGTGATTATTTTGTTGAAGAGCTGCAATATGCCATTTTCCCGCAAAAATCTGGCGAGTTAAAGATTAATCCACCAGAATTTAATGCCTTAGTTTTCGATATTTCACCAAGAAGAATTCATATACAAGCCAAAAAATCTAATATAAATATTTTACCAATTCCTGCTAATTATACTGGTAAAAAATGGCTGCCAGCTAAGAAAGTTGTTTTGACTGAAACTTATGATAAAGCTAATGAGGAATTGAATCTTGGCAGTACTTTAGTACGTAGAGTAACTATGCAAGCAGATGGATTGCCAGCGCAATTATTACCATCTTTGTCTTTTAATAGCACTGATAAATTTAATACATATCCTGAAAAACCTGAGCTTAATAATTCAATGCAAGCCAAAGAGTTGATTGGTCGCGCTGATATTAAAATAACGTATATATTTAATGCAGTGGATCTTATCAAGATCCCTGCTTTAAATGTTACGTGGTTTAATACAGATACAGGCAATGAGGAAGTTAGCTCATTACCCGCGCGAGTGATTAATATTAACAATGTTAATGGGAATCATAAACACAAAACTAAGAAATTATCTAAGCCTATATTTGAGAAGCCAAAAGAGCTTAATCTAAATGAGCCTGCAATATCTAAGGCCGAAAAATTTTATAAATTAGCTTTTTGGACTTTAAGTGGTTTCATTCTTTTTTTTACTGTTATTTTTATTTTATGGAGAGTTACCAATCTAAAGTTGGCTCGCTGGCAATCTATGCGATCCATAGATAAAGAGCTTTATAAAGCATGTAAAAATAACTCGCCAAAAGAAGTGCAAACTATATTATTACGCTTTGCTAATTTACAATGGCCTGAGGATAAATTTATAAATTTAGAACAATTAGCAAAAATTGTTCACGATAAAGAATTTAAAGAGGAATTAGAAATTTTATCAGAAGTTTTGTACGGCAAAGGTAAGAAAAATAAATGGCAAGGTATGTCATTGTGGTTAAGCTTTAAAGCATTTAGATCTACAAAAGTTATATTTAAAACTAAAAAACAGAAATTACCACCAATTAATCCTTAATTATGTGGGTAGTTACCGAATTTTTTATATAAATATCGGTTCCTCAAAACATTTGTACCTTGCACTCAAGCAAAATACACAGATTATGCTTGAGCTCCATTATTAGGGGTTGTAGCCAGGGTAAACGCATCTTATGATCTATATAGTAGATTAAATTTTAAATGACCGATGCACGTCATCCCGAACACAGTGAGGGATCTCCTTAGGTACGCTAATTACTACTTCCGGAGATTCCTCACTGCGTTCGGAATGACGTTCATTTAAAATTTAATCTACTATATATCATCTGCATGTCGTCTTTGCGAACAAAGTGAAGCAATCCAGTGACCTTTATGTGAACCTTAAGGTCACTGGATTGCTTCGCTTATGCTCGCAAAGACTGGTTTTAAAACATAAATAATGTTAAAAATTTAGATGCATTTGCCCTGGGGTTGTAGCCCTATTGTCAATAGACAGACCCTAATTTGAGCTAGATATTTAATGGGGTCCACTTAGATAATAACTCAAGGATTGTATCATTTAGGCCCTTGAGTTTGATCGCCTGGCACTGCTGGCGTTTCTGACGCTGCTAGCGTTTCTGACGCTGCTGGCGTTGTTATATTATTAGTTACAGTTTTACTTGGTAGTGGGGTCATTCCACTTTCCTTGAACGCATCAAACTCTTTTAACCTCGCCGTATTGTAATTAAAGGCTGCGGAATATTTATCCCAAGCAGCACTAATTTTGCCATCTTTGCCATCTTTGCCATTATATTCTTCGTAGATTTTAATTTGCTCCAATCTTTCGCGGCGGACACAATCATACATCTTATCTAATAGTTCTTGTCTATCTATAATGTGACGAGAATCACCACAGGGATTCTGTGCTTCAAGTTTATCCAGTGCTTTAAGTTCAGTCTCGTAGCTTTCATATTCTTTAAGATGAGTCGCTTTATTTTCATCATTTTTGGAGTGATACTCACTTTTGATTAAATCAACATCATTCATATATTGCTGATAGGCGGCATCATTTGCATTATTAATAGCATTGGCGACAGCAGCAGGACTATCGCCAATTGATTGTAAATCTTTGAAACTTAGTTGTTCTTTTGATTTTTTAATGTTGTCAAGTGCTATACGCTCTTCATCTAATGCTTGCTTTTGTGGTTTAGTAGGACTAATTTTAAACTCTTCCTGGAACTTATACTACGTATCTGGATCCTTTTTTCTATCTAATGTTTTTTCAGGATTTATATTTTTATACGTATCTGATAAGAGATGGTCTAACTTTTCTTTGGCTTCTTGAAATTTTTTTAGTTTATCAATAAATGGGGATGGGGTTGGAATTGGCATACATATCTTCCAAATATATAGTTATTTTCATACCTTAAATTTATATATTAAACAAAAAACAATGTCAAATTCAAATACCGCACTAATAATAAAGTGACGGCAATCTATAGCTCGTTATAGACTGATCTAAAGGCCTGGTTTGGGCACTTTTTATAGCAACTACCCTAGCCCATAAAAATTTTTACTAATAAGCTCGTTAGATCTTTTCTCTTTTTGTTGCACATTAGCAAAACTTCATCTAATGTAGATATATTATAGCTATTGGAAGGTGGTTATGTTCGCACGATATTTTTTAATTATTTGCTCGATAATATCTATTTCTGGATGCGCAAAATATCATACGGCAGTTAATCCTCCTGCTAAGTTGCCGCCGCAATTTGCAAGCAGTGTGCAGCATCGTCAAACTCCTAATTTTAGTCGCGTCTATGTTAATGGTGCTTTTGATGTAAATTTACATACAGGGTACAAACATAGCTCGGTTATCTTGCATGGTGACCCGCGAGATTTGGCAAATGTGTCGACACAAGTTGTAAATGGCGTTATGCGACTTACAGTATGGGCAGGTTACCCGCGTTATGGCAAACTTTCTGCTGAGATAAATACTCATAATTTAACTTCTTTTGTATACCGTGGCACAGGCACAATTACTGGATATAAAATTAATACGGGATATATTGATGTTTTTCTTGATAATAGCGGCAGAACAATGCTGCAAGGCAATATTAGTCTTAGAAAACTTGAGGTAACAGGTGGTGGTTATACGGAGATTTTAGGGGTAAATAGCCCTTATCTTTTAGTAAAAATTTCTGGAAAATCAAATGTTAAGATATCAGGGGCTGCAAATTTATCATTATTAGATATAAATGATTCTAAGGGGCAAGGTAGATTTAGTTTTTATTGGGTAAAATCTAACGAGCTTAGAGTCCGAGGTAGCGGGAAAGCTTATATTCAATTAGCAGGTATTGCTAATAAATTAAATGTAGAGCTTTGGGATAATGCGCGGTTTAATGGCCGTTATCTTCGAGCAGATAGAGCCTTTGTTAAGACGCATAATAAATCAGTAGCCGAGATTTCAGCGGTGAAACGCCAGCATACTCTTGCTTCTGATGATAGCGATATTCAATTTTATAATATTCCAAATATGAAGGCAGATTTTATGGCTTATAACGGAGCAGTACTAGACATGCGAGATTTAAGCCCGCCGGTTGTTCAAGAATACGATCAATATAATAAATAAATTGTAGGTTGGGCCAAGGCCCAATGGCATTACTTTAAGGCATAAACGTAGGGTGGGCAAAGCGCTAGCGTGCCCACCAACAGTAGTCGGATTATGGTGGGCACGCTGATGCCTTAATCTTGATTTTCTTTTATTTTACCAATTATTTTATCAACATCATTATCTAATGGTAAAACATGACTAGAATCTTTTAGCCATGTTGTCTTGCAGTTTGCTATATTTTTGAAGATGTTGGCTACTTTAACTGAGTTAACAACTGTATCGTGGCTGCCAAGGAATAGATCTGTTGGGCAATTAGGCGCTAGGAAATTAAAGTCTTTAATCATAGTTAAAATTTCAATAATAGAACTAAGCGGTAATTGGTTATAACAAATTTCATTGTGCAATTCTGAGCATAAATTCCCAGCGCGATTATGTAACTGTTTAAAACCAAATATATTTAATATTTTGGCTAACTTTAGTGATAAAGGAATATTTATTGTAAGTTTTAGAGCGGGCGCTAGTAAATAAAGATGATTTAAAGGAAAACGCGCGCTTAAATGACAGGCAATTAAACCACCCATTGACAATCCTAATACGTCTACGCGCTTGTAATTTTTGATTAAAGATTCACATATATTTTCGGTAGTACTTAGCAATTTTGAAGAGTTGATATTAGAAAATTCTTTAAGATCTACTCCATGCCCAGGTAAGGCTGGACAAATTATGGCATTATAAGTTGAAAGAGCGGGAATTATTAAGCGAAATACAGCAGGAGATGAGGCAAACCCGTGTAATAAAAGTATAGCGCTATCATTACCTTTTTGTCGTATATCAATAGGAGCTAATAATTTAGCCCCACTTTTATCTAATTGACGCAGCTCTTTGCCCCGCCAATAGTAACTAAAATCAGCAATATTCATCAGGTTCTTCTAATATTTAATGGAAGATGATCTATAACTCCCGAGAGCAAGTAACGCCATCGCGAGTACCAGGTACGTCATCCCGATTGCAAGTAACGTCATCGCGAGTACCAGGTACGTCATCCCGAGTGCAACGAGGGATCTCCATTTGCTCAACAGAGTGCAACATTCAGGAGATCCTTCGCGCAAAAAACACGCGCTCTGGATGACGTGTGGCTATTATGAGTATTGAAAAAACCCAAGTTATCAACAACCTGTGGAGTTGCGATGATTTTTATATAGATACAATCATAGCATAATTATCATACAAAAAAGAACAGGTGCATAACCAGTTAAATTTGCCTATGATTTTGCATAATGTTATTTATTGACTATACTAAAATCAATAGATAAATTTTATTGGAGATATTAATTATGTCATCAACTCCTCCTGGAAATGATTCAGCAGCTCCAGAGACTGCTGCTCCAACTTCTCCAGCTGCTCCAGTTGTTCCAGTTGTTCCAGTTGCTCAAGTTGCTCAAGTTGCTCAAGTTGCTCAAGTTGCTCCAATAACTCTATCTACAGCTAAAGAGGAACCTGAAAAGGAACCTAAAGAGGAACCTACAGAGAGAATGCAATTAGATTACGATAAAGAGGGTTGGTTTAAAAACATGTTGATAGCTCTTGAGGAGATGAGAAAGTTGTTTAGTAAAAAGGAAAAGAAAAAGGAAAAGGAAGCATCTGATAATAATAAAAATGAAAAAGATGCAGCGACTTCACTTATAGCACCTACAGGGACTCCTACTCCGGCGCTGGTGGCCGCCGCCGCACCAGTGG
>CAMDMN010000046.1 GCA_945901965.1 Legionella genomosp. 1
ATTTGGTGCTTTAGATAAATCAGCGCGAGAAGCGGTGTATGATCTATTTAATAAGCAATACCAAGCAGGGAAAAAACTGTCTTTAGATCCTAATACAATATTTCCTAAAGCAGGATCTTTATCCTTAGCTATTGATTATTATAGTGATAAGTTAAATAAAATTAATCCCGCAGGCTTTAAATTTCTTAATAGAAATCAAAGGAAAGCATTATTACAAGAGCTTATGTTTTCTTTTTATATTTTTTCCGAACAATATATTCTTGATGAGGCGTTAGATCTTAGAGAGAAACTAAAAGAGAGAGCCGCACAAATTAAACTCTGCGCGTCCTTAATTAATGATCTTAGAAAATCTGAAAATCATTTGAAAACTCCAGCAACTGTAGTTGAAAATGCCGTGGATGATGCCGAGAAATGCGTAAAATATCTAGGCTTAACTCTAGTGGCTCCAGTAATAGCCGATAAAATGTTTGAGATTTGTTCAGGAGAAGTTTCGCCATATAAAGAATTTAAAAATGCTAGTAAAACTAAAGCAATAAAAGATGCGATGACTGATATTAATGGTTTACGTTTATATTGGGTTTGGGGTGGTAATTTTCTTACAACAATAATTAGTTTATTGCCTGAACAATTTGCAAATAAACAACAAGCACAATCTGTAATTTCAGCACCAGCTAAGGTTACAGGTTATATGAGTTGGATCCTTTATTACGCACGATTTGGTATAAATTTATCTTTATTATTAAGGCACACTCTAAATGGGCCATGGATGAGTAAAGCTGAAGCAAAAATTCCTATCGAGGAGCGCTTTAAGACTCAATGGCAACAACGTAAATTTGCCCTGCTAAATGATTCTATTTGGGGGGTTGCTAATATGGCATGTTTTTATTGGTTAGTGGGCGCTGGGTGTCTTGGTTATTTAGGTAATGTAGTCACAACGGTTTTATTGATAATGGATATAGGCTTAAGCTACTGGAGGCTTGCTGAAGAAAGTACAGAGCATAATGCCGATATAGAAAGATATAATAAAGACATAGAGATTATCAGAGGAAAGATTTCAGACGAAAAAAATCATGAATCTAAGAAAATATTAGCATTACAATTAGAGGCCTTATTAAAGGCTAAAGCACGTTGTGAATTTGAATGGCAACATAAGAAAACTGGCTTAGTTAATGATTTAGTCTATGCATCAGCCTTAATTGTAGCTTTTATGATAATGTGTAGTTTACTTTTTCCACCATTAGCTGCAATCCCATTAGCCGCATTAATTTTATCTGTTGTTGGTGCTTCATTAACTTTTATGTTTACTGTGATTTATTCTGCCGCGCAAGGTGGTCTTGATATTGCTAAATCAAAAAAATCACAAGAATCCACGAAAGAAGAATGCCTAGTCCTTTTAGGTAAGTTTAAGGGAAGTACAGATGTTCGTGAGAAAAAACAACTTTATTTAGAAATGAAGCAATTACTTGCAGAATATGATTATCAAAAAGATCTAATTTACTCACAAAAATTGAAATTTTTGCGTTCAGTGTTTATTGATGCACTAATCCCACCATTGTTGTTTGTTTCATTTGTTTTTATGCCTTTGGGTATTGGGATTGCGGTAACGGCAGCAGGGTTTGCGTTGGCAGTTTTATCAAATATTCTGCTTAAGAAATTGGCACCTAAAGCTTATGATTTGCCAAAATTTGATGATAAAGAATACGAAAAATTTGCTAGCGCTCCGGAAGCAAGTATTGAAGCTGTTATTAAAAAGAAGGGTGCAAGTGGATTTTTTGCAAAGAAAGATGTTGGCAAAACAGATGAGTTACCAAAACCTGACGGTGATTTAGCTTTTGGTCATGATTAGGTTTTTTGTATTAATCTTGAATTAAAATCAGGATTTGCTTTACCACCTCACTCGCGTGTACCTATTATTAAGGTTTCACTATCAAAAATTCTCAACCATTTCCAAATTGGCTTAATAATAATGTGATATTTTTTACCATTCCTTGCTACAATTCTTTCACCTTCTTCATTCTCAGTAATAATTAAACCTTCAGATAAAGAAAATTTATCCATCGCTTCAATTAGACCTAATTCTTCTCTTTCATTAGTTGATGGATCCTGCAATTCGAGACAAACCTGAATCACTTGTTGGGTGCGACTTCCTTTCCTGACTATGAAATCACACTCCTTAGCACCACTATAATAAAATAGATCGTACTCCCTGCGCTTTAATTCGATAAAAACAATATTCTCTAATGTACGACCACGATCTTCACTTATTCTAAATCCTAATATTTTAGCCAGAATATGATCGACAAAATATATTTTTCTTGGGGCTTGTTGTTGAGCTTTTAAATTATCATTATAACGATTTACGAAAAAACACATAAAGCTATTTTCAATATGATTACAATATTCAGAAATTGTTGTATTAGATTTAATAATTTTACCGTTATTATTTATCATCCCAAAAAGTTTCGATAAAGTAACTTCTTTACCGCAATTAGAGGCTAAGAAAAAAAGAAGTTTTTTGATTGCTTCTGGATTACCAACTTTATATCTCGTTATTATGTCTCTATAAAGTATGCTTTCATAAAGAGAATGTAAATATTCAGGAGCATTGCTTGATATATATGCTGGTATTCCACCACTTTCTAAATATTTAGAATAGTTTGCTTTTAAAGTACCAATTTCTATTGTGCTAAAATCAATTTGTTCTAGCGGAATATAAGACTGTGAAAATTCCGCAAAGGAAATAGGATAAATATTTAATGAGATGTACCTCCCTGTTAACCTTGTCCCAAACTCCTCACTAAATAAATTGGCATTTGAGCCAGTTATATATATTTTACAACCTCTGTTATACATACGACGAATAAATAATTCCCAATCAGGTATATTCTGTATTTCATCAAAATAGAAATTATTCTGCACACCATAAAGAGAAATAAATGTTTGGTGCAAAACCTCAAAATCTTCAACTGTGAAATTAACTAACCTTTCATCCTCAAAATTAAAATAATAATCATTTCCAGTTTGATCTACTCTTCTAATATGCTCCAAGAGTACTGATTTACCGCATCGTCTAATGCCTGATAAAACAATAATTTCTTTATTTAGACTCAGGCGATTAAGCTTCTTTTCCACAGTTCGTTGTATATACATCTCAGGCCAACGAAGATCTTCGCGTTGATCTAAAATAATACGCTTGAGTAAATCTGGTGATATAGTCATTAGACCCTCCATTCATAATGGAAGGATACTCAAAAAACCATCCGTTGTCAATGGATGGTATGTTGGGGCTTTATTGGTTACGTAATAAGACCAACTCTTTGCGTAAACATGGAATTAAAATAAGAATTAAAATAAGCGATTGGGGATTTTGTCAAAAAAGTGTATAATTACGTCTTTTTCTAGGTTTATTACCTTTTGTGTAATTATTATGAATATTGATAAAATTTATGATGTAATTGTTATTGGCGGCGGACATGCAGGTACTGAAGCGGCTTTAGCTTCTGCACGGATGGGTGCTAATACATTACTTCTTACTCACAATCTTGATTTGCTTGGGCAAATGTCTTGTAATCCGGCTATTGGTGGGATTGGTAAAGGGCATTTAGTTAAAGAAATTGATGCTCTTGATGGTGTTATGGCATCTGCTGCAGACTTGGCAGGTATTCAATTTCGCATTCTTAATGCATCAAAAGGTCCTGCTGTTCGTGCAACTCGTGCCCAAGCTGATCGGGTGCTTTATCGTAAAGCTATTCGTCAGAAATTACAAAATCAACCTAATTTAATTTTATTTCAGCAGGCAGTTGATGATCTTATCGTTGAAGGGGAAAGGATTGTCGGCGTTAGGACGCAAATGGGGCTTGTTATCAAAGCGCATGCAATCGTGCTTACTGTTGGTACTTTTCTGGGTGGAAAAATCCATGTGGGGATGAATCAATATGCAGGCGGACGCGCTGGAGATCCACCAGCTATAGCCCTTGCTGCGCGATTACGCGAGCTTAATTTACCTGTCGGCCGCTTAAAAACAGGTACGCCGCCAAGAATTGATGGAAAATCATTAGATTACTCTAAAATGACGGTGCAACATGGCGATTTTCCAACGCCTAATTTTTCTTATTTAGGTGAAAGCGCGCATCATCCAAAACAAGTACCTTGTTATATTACGCATACGACTGAAGCTACTCATGACATTATTCGTAATAATTTGCATCAATCGCCGATGTTTGCAGGCATAATCGAAGGTATCGGGCCGCGTTATTGCCCTTCTATTGAAGATAAAATTGTGCGTTTTGCTGATAAGTTATCACATCAAATTTTTGTGGAGCCTGAAGGTTTAACTACTGATGAGATATATCCAAATGGTATTTCAACTAGTTTGCCGTTTGACGTGCAAATGGAATTTGTCCGTACGCTTAAAGGGTTTGAAAATGCGCAAATTACTCGCCCAGGTTATGCCATTGAATATGACTACTTCGATCCGCGAGGGTTAACGCAATTTTTACAAACCAAGCCATATGCTAATTTATTTTTTGCCGGCCAAATAAATGGTACTACAGGATATGAAGAGGCAGCAGCTCAAGGATTGATTGCTGGAATGAATGCGGTATTACATGTTAAAGATAAGCCTTTGTGGTGTCCAAAACGTAATGAAGCATATGTTGGTGTGTTAATTGATGATTTAATTACTAATGGAACTACAGAGCCATATCGTATGTTTACTTCGCGTGCTGAATATCGTTTATTGCTTCGCGAAGATAATGCTGATTTGCGTTTAACTGAAAAAGGACGTGAATTAGGTTTAGTTGATGATAAACGTTGGCAGGCTTTTTCTGAAAAACGTGAATCATTAGAAAAAACTCTTTCTAAACTTAAATCTACCTGGGTTCGTGTAGGTCACAATGAATCATTAAAGTCTATATTAGAGGCGCCATTAGTGCATGATTGCCTGGCAATTGATATGTTAAAACGGCCAGAGATAAATTATAAGCATTTACAGGCGGTAGAGGCGCTAGATTTGCAGCCCTTAGGCGATGATCTAGCTTTGCAAGTTGAAATTCAATCTAAATATGCAGGATATATTGAGCGTCAAGAATTAGATATTTTGCGATTACAAAAAAATGAGAATACTCATATTCCTGAAGATTTTCCATTTGAGAAAGTTTCAGGTTTATCAATCGAAGTTATTCAAAAATTATCGCAAATTAAGCCTGCAACTATTGCACAAGCTGGCCGCATATCGGGAATTACGCCAGCTGCCTTATCTTTATTATTAGTTAGTTTGAAAAAACAGCGGTTAATTGGATGAAATATCAAGAAATATTAAATAATGGGCTCAGCCATTTAGGCCTTAATCTAGAATCGATAAAATTAGAGCAATATTTAGAGTTATTAGATAAATGGAATCATGCTTATAATTTAACAGCAGTTCGTGATTTAGACTCGATGGTGACAAAACATATATTAGATAGCCTTGCTATTTTGCCTTTTATTAAGGGAAAATCATTGCTTGATGTTGGAACGGGAGCAGGTCTTCCTGGGATTCCTCTTGCAATTGCTTTACCTCATCTTAAAATAGTTCTGCTTGATAGTAATGGAAAAAAAATTAGATTTTTACAAGAGGTTAAGCGTAAGCTTAAACTTGATAATGTAGAAATTATTCAGTCTCGTGTTGAAAGCTATCATCCTACTGCACTCTTTGATACTCTAACGAGTAGAGCGTTTAGTGCAATAGAGCAAATGCTTAATTTATCGCGTCATTTAATAGTCCCTGATGGTATTTGGGTTTTAATGAAGGGGCGACGACCTGATGATGAGCTTGCTGCAATCAAAATGCCATCTAGGGTAGAATCGTACGCAGTTCCCGGTATTGATGGCGAGCGATGTTGTGTAATTATTGAAAATAATTAAGGAAGAATATCTATGGCGAAAACTATTGCCATTGTTAATCAAAAAGGTGGTGTGGGCAAAACTACTACATCAATAAATTTGAGCGCTTCATTGGCTGCAAATAAAGAGCGAATATTATTAGTTGATCTTGATCCGCAAGGCAATGCAACTATGGGCTCAGGGATTGATAAAGCTAATTTAGTACATACAGTTAATGATGTATTATTGCGAGATTGTCTAGCAAAAGATGCTATATTAAAAACCAATTGCGGCTTTGATTTACTTCCAGCAAATGGTGATTTGACTGTTGCTGAGATAAGTTTAATTGAACAAAATAATCGAGAAACGTTTTTACTTAAAGCCTTGCAGCCATTATTAGATAATTATGATTATATCTTGATTGATTGCCCGCCAGCATTAAATACTTTGACCATTAATGCCTTAGTTGCTGCTGATTCTGTATTGATCCCGATGCAGTGTGAATATTTTGCTTTAGAAGGGTTGGCGGCATTAATTTCTACAGTTGAACAAATAAAAAAATCAGTTAATCCACGTTTACATATCGAAGGTATACTGAGGACAATGTATGATGCAAGGAATTGTTTATCTAGAGATGTATCTAAACAATTGTTAGAGCATTTTAGAAATCAAATATATCGTACGGTCGTGCCGAGGAATGTTCGTTTGGCTGAAGCTCCAAGTCATGGGCTGCCTGTTCTACAATATGATAAATCATCTGCGGGAGCCGCCGCTTATATGGTTTTAGCATCAGAGCTTATAGGTAGGCAATTAGTTAAATCTTAGATTATAAGACTTTGGAGTAAGATATGAGCGTAAAACGGAGTGGTTTAGGACGAAATTTATCAGCTTTGTTAAGTCAAACTGATGGTAGCTTACTTTTGCCACAAGCTGGTGCTTTAGAGTTGATGAGGTTATCAATAGATGCATTACAACCAGGTAAATATCAACCTCGTGGTTTAATTGATGATGATAGTATTGTTGAATTATCAGCCTCAATAAAAAAGCAGGGTTTGTTACAACCTTTAGTGGTACGTGAAGTATCTGGCGGGCGATATGAAATTATTGCCGGTGAGAGACGTTGGAGAGCTTCAAAATTAGCAGGATTAACAGATATTCCTGTAATTCTTCGGCAAGTTGATGATGAAACAGCACTTGCTTTAGCTTTAATTGAAAATTTACAAAGAGAAGATCTAAATGCTTTAGACGAAGCGCGAGCTATGTATAGGCTAACCACAGAGTTTTCATTAACACATCAGCAAATTGCAGAGTTATTATCTAAATCACGAACCGCAGTCAGTAATTCATTGCGCTTATTAAATTTAAATAGTGATGTAAAACGCATGTTGGAACATGGCGATTTGGATATGGGTCATGCTCGATGTTTACTTATTTTGGATGAAGTACAGCAATATCAAGTTGCACAAATTGTGGTTGCTAAGAATTTATCAGTGCGTGAAACCGAAGCTTTAGTTGCACGTGTTAAAGCAGGTATTTTACCATCTTCAAAAACAAAAGTAGAAAACTCACCTTTATTTGAGAAGGCTATCGATACTTTAGCACAACAATTAAAAACTAAAATAAGCATTAAACCTGGAGCGTCAGGGAAAGGTAAATTGATTATTCATTATGATAATGAACAGTCATTACAACAAATGATAGGGCAGCTTATAAATTAGGATTATTTAAGAGCATTATAATGTCATTAGTAAAAGGATATGAAGCTGAGCAATATGCGCGTGAGTATTTAATATTGCAAGGTCTTAAATGGATTGAATCTAATTACCGCAGCCGTATGGGTGAAATAGATTTGATTATGCGAGATAAGGACAATTTGGTTTTTGTTGAAGTTAGAGCGCGCACTTTTTCGACCTACGGCGGCGCCATATCTAGTATTACTAATAGTAAAAAACAAAAATTATTAAAGACGGCATCGCTCTATTTATTAGCGAAGAAATTGTATGATAAAGAAATAGTGCGATTTGATGTCATATCTATAGAAGGTATGCCACCTAAAATTAATTGGATAAAAAATGCTTTTGGCGTTGATTATTAAACCTAAATTCGGCAGTAGTTTCAACCGCCTAATTTAGGTTAAACAAGAAGGTTATATATGTTGCAATTGGAAGAAAGAATTAGGCATCTTTTTGGGATAAGTATTGAGGCAAGAATTGCGATAGTTGATACTATGTCTCAGGATATTGCTAAGGCTGCCAAGCGTTTAGTCGATTGTTTGTTAAACGATGGCAGAATACTAGTCTGCGGTAATGGTGGATCAGCGGCTAATTGCTTACATTTTACTGCGGCAATGATTAATCATTATGATGTTGAAAGACCACCATTACCGGTATTTTCTTTGTCAACGGATCAGGCTGTCTTGACATCTTTAACAAGTGATGGGAATTATGATCAAATTTTTGCCCGTCAAATAAATGCACTTGGACAAAAAGGCGATGTGTTACTTGCAATAACGACTTCTGGTAATTCAAATAGTGTATTACTTGCTATAAATGCTGCTAATGATCACGGCATGGATACCATCGCTTTAAGTGGGCGTGATGGTGGAGTTCTTGCAAATCATTTAGGACCTGAAGATATTGAATTAAGAGTTCCCGGCGAAACGGCGGCAGAGATAACCGAAATACATTTATTTATTTTACATTGTTTTTGTGATTTGATAGATCAATCTTTATTTGGACAAATGTCGGGGTAAATTATGAAATTAAAAACCATAGCTTCTTTTATTTTAGTGGCTTTATTAACAAGTTGCGCCGCCTTAGTGGTTGTAGGTGCAGCAGGCGGAGTTGTTGTTTATGATCGCCGCAGTATCACTACTCTTGAAAGTGATGCTCGAATATTTTATGTGATAAATCGAGCAATAACGTCAGATCGTAGTTTTAGAGATTCACGAATTGTTATAACTAGTTTTAATCACGTAGTTCTTTTAGCAGGACAAACACCAACGGCATCATTACGAGTACTTGCTGAAAAAATTGCTAAAACGACACCTAATGTTCGACGTGTTTATAACCAAATTACAATCGATTATCCTTTATCTTTTAGTCAACGCAGCAATGATACTTGGATTGCAAGTCAGGTTCGTACTCAAATGCTAACTAAAAAAGGCCTAGAGTCAGGTTCAATTCACATTATTACCGAGAATTCGGTTGTTTATTTGATGGGAATTGTAACGGCTGATCAAGCTAAATTAGCTGTGAATGTTGCAAGACAGGTTAATGGTGTGTCTAAAGTTGTTAAACTGTTTCAATATATAGTCTAAGTCATGTATAAAAAGGGGCTTAGATTTTTATATCTTTCCTTAGCTTGCATATTATTATCAGGATGTATTACTGACGTTTGGACTGGCGTTAGTTTGGTTTATGATCGCCATAATGTATATAAAAAAATTAATGATTTTGAACTGGCCGCTAATGTAAATCACGCTATATACAAAGATAATATCTTTAAACGCAGTGATTGTTATATTGATATGGCAATTTCTAATGGTGATATTTTACTGGCAGGGCACGTGCCAACTATTGAGTTGCGGCAAGAAGCATTCCAGCGAATAGCTGCGCTTAATGGGCATCGCCGTATATTTAATCAATTAGCAATTGGCAATTTTCCTGATAATTCTATACAAGATGATTGGATAACAGCAAAAATTCGTAGTCAAATTTTTGCTGACTCAGATATTAATCCCCATGATTTTAAGGTGATAACTTCAGATCAAATTGTTTATTTGATGGGAGATGTCATACCTAAAGAAGCTGCAATTGTAATAAAGATTGCCCAAGAATGCGATGGTGTAAAACGCGTGGTTAAATTATTTAAGTATTATAATTTAAGCGATAGGCCAGATCATTAGGCGCTCTCCGTCATTGCGAACCGCAGCTTGTCATTGCGAACTGCAGCTTGTCATTGCGAACCGCAGGTGAAGCAATCCAGTGGCCTTGAAGTGTGGGACGCTGGATTGCTTCGCTGCGCACGCAAAGACGGGAAATTAGTAGCGTAGCCTGGTTGCTTGCAACCAGGGTCTCAATCAAGTAAATCATGGTTGCAAGCAACCAGACTACACACTACCTGACTATTATAAATGGCAAAACAGATCAAAAAAAAGGCCTGAGTTTCCTCAGGCCGTTTGAATCTTTTCCAATTCAGGAAGTGGAAAACCTGAGTGGATGAATATACTTTATCAGTGATAATGTCCTTTATCCAGTCGTTTTCTAATTTTTCTTAAATTTTTAGCATGCAATTGCCCGGTTCTGCAAAATATGCTTTTTTCTTCGTCATCTTTTATAATTATTACTACTGGATGAGATCTACAATGTTGCCGGTAGGGAATATGCATTTTATTGTGTTTGTGATATAAACCATCGCCATAGCGATGTTCCATAAGTTCGCGCATATGAGCCGCGGTGTGCTGTTGTTTTTCAGACATAATAGTTTCCTTACAACAAGTTGAACATAGGCTTTTATTACAGCCTAATTCAATTATAGCTGATAAAATTAACTTTTGCCGTTGCTTATCAAAATTTATTACATTATAATCCGCGCGAAATGATGGGTGCAATTGTGAGTAATCTGCAAAATTTAAGAGGAATTAAGCGTTTATTTTTGTATGAGGCAATTCTTACAATATTAATCGCGGCAATTGCTTTACTATTTTCAGGAACTATAGCAGCAGGTTCGGCATTACTTGGAGGCGTGGTAAGTATTATACCTAATATATGTTTTGCCTCTAAATTATTCCGTCATCAAGGAGCTCATTCGGCAAAGAAGATTATTAATGGCTTTTATAAGGGTGAAGCGTTAAAAATTTTTTTGTCGGTAGTGTTATTTACACTAGTATTTAAATATATATATATTATACCCTTTGTTTTTTTTGCAGTTTATATAATGGTGCAAATCTGTATTTGGTTTGCTCCATTGATTTTTGATAATATTAAAGGCTAAGTTAAAGTGACTGAAATGATATCAAGCGCACATTATATAAAGCATCATCTTACTTATTTGACATTTAACGTCAAGACTATGAGTTTAGGCTCAGATGGCGGTTTTTGGACGATAAATTTAGATACAGTATTTTTT
>CAMDMN010000047.1 GCA_945901965.1 Legionella genomosp. 1
CTCCCTACCGGTCGTGGCTCGGATTCCGCTCACTTGCCAAGATAAAATTTACTTGTGGGGAACGATATGACTGCATCATGGCTACGCTAAATACGTCTTTAAATTCAAAATGATGGTTTAATTTCAACCGCTAACACAATTAAAATCAAAAAGATTGTGGGGATTTCATTAAAAATTCTATAAAATTTTGCAGTTTTAATATTTTTATCATTAGCAAATGCTTTTACGTAATGCCCACAAAGCAAATGATATCCCCATAATAAAATAACTAATGATAATTTTGCGTGAAACCAAGCTGCATGTAGATAATAGCTCTGATTATATAATACAAGATTAACTCCTAAGACTGTGGTGAAAATTGCCGCAGGCCAAGTGATTCCATAATATAAGCGCCGCTCCATTATTTTAAAGCGTGCATTAGATATTAAATCATTTGTATCAGCATGATATACAAAGAGCCTCGGCAGATAAAAAAGTCCCGCAAACCATGCCACCATTGATATTATATGAAACGCTTTAACTATTAACATACTCACCTATTTATTTTTAGAACGCTTAATTAAATTAAGTGACTCAACTGATAATGAAAAACCCATAGCAAAATATATATATCCACGTGGAATATGAAAAGAAAAACTATCGGCAATTAAAACTGTTCCAATTAAAATTAAAAAACTAAGCGCTAGCATTTTTAAAGAAGGATGTTTTTCAATAAAATTACTAACTGTCTCAGATGCATAAATCATAACTAAAATAGCACAAGTAATTGCTACGACCATAACCCAATAACGATTTGTTAATCCAACTGCTGTTAATACGCTATCTAAAGAAAATACTATATCCATTATAGCTACTTGTGCAACAACTGCGGTAAATGTTGGCTTATAGTTATTATTAATCGATAAAGAATCATTTTCATTTCCAACTTCACCATGAATTTCTTGTGTAGCTTTTGCAATAAGAAAAGCACCACCTGCAAATAAGAACATATCTCTTAACGAAAAAGATAATCCATCAATACTAAATAATGGTTTGGTTAATTTTATTAAAAATATAGCAAAAGCCAATAGCGCTAACCTAGTCATCCACGCAAATGTAAGTCCTAAGCGTCGAGCTCGTTTGCGTTTCTCTCTTGGTAATTTTTCAGTTAAAATCGATAAAAAAACTAAATTATCAATACCAAGGATGATTTCTAAAATAATTAAGGCAAATAAACTTGATAAAATATCTAAAAAATACATGATAAGTCTCTTAAAAAATATTATCTAAACTATTACACAAATCAACAATTAATGGAAACATTTCACTTTCATTTACACCTTAGCTATAATGATCCTAAATTCAGTAATTGAATCTAAGATCATAAATTTAATATCCTAAGGGGATACAAGATCATCAGCATAATTAAAAAACTAATGAGAAAATCTAAGGCCAAAAAGCGCACTATTATCTCATCTAATGTAATTCCACGAAAAAATCATCGTATTTCTAAAACAGATATTAGCCCAAATGCGCTTAAAGTCTTAAACCGCCTAAATAGCGAAGGTTTTGAAGCTTATCTTGTTGGTGGTAGTGTTCGTGATTTATTACTGCATAAAGCACCAAAAGATTTTGATGTTGCAACTAATGCAACACCTAATCAAGTTAGAAATTTATTTCGTAATGCGCGAATCATTGGCCGTCGCTTTAAATTAGTTCATATTTTATATCATCGAGAAATTATCGAAGTAGCTACCTTTAGAGGTCATGAACCAGTAGAAGAGGATCATAAAACTAATGAAGAAGGTATGATCATTAGAGACAATGTCTATGGAACTCTTGAAGAAGATGCCTTTCGGCGTGATTTTACAATTAACTCTTTATATTACAACATTAAAGATGGATCTATCATTGACTTTACAGCAGGTGCAAAAGATGTTGAACAACGCCTCATTAGGATGATTGGTGATCCTTCAACCCGTTACCATGAAGATCCAGTGCGGATGCTTCGTGCGATTAGATTTAGTGGTAAGCTACATTTTGAGTTAGCTGAAGAAACTGCGGCGCCGTTAAATCAATTAAGCTCTTTAATTTCTAATGTATCAGGCTCTAGATTATTTGAGGAAATGATTAAATTATACCAGTGTGGCGAAGCCAAAAGAGCACAGGAGAAATTAGAACTATATGGACTTTTTGCAAAACTATTTACACAAACTTCTAATTTATTGCAATCTAATTATCCAGCATCAAAACTTATCGCATTAGCACTTGAAAGCACTGACTCAAGAATTAATGAAGGAAAGACTGTAAATCCAGCCTTCGTCTTTGCAATTTTCCTATGGTTTCCTCTATTAGAAAAGACAAAGGAACTCAAAGATCAAGGAGTTGATCCATTACCAGCATTAGATCAAGCAATGTCACTGGTAATTTCTGAACAAAATAAAGTAGTAACAATTCCTAAACGATTTACCCAAGTAATGCGAGAAATTTGGCTAATGCAATATCGTTTCCCTAAACGTCTTGGTCATCGAGCTTTTAATATAATTGAGCATCCAAGATTTCGTGCAGCTTATGATTTTTTAGCTTTACGTGCACTAGCTGGTGATGAATCTATTGAGTTAGCTGATTGGTGGACTACATTTCAAGAGGTAGATGATAATGAAAAGAATGTGATGATTGAAGCAATTACCAAAAAGTCTAATCAAAAATCTCAATCTAAAAAATCCACAAAATGACGTTATGTTATTTAGGTCTAGGTAGTAATCTAAGCTCCCCAATACGCCAATTAAGGCAAGCAGCAAAGGAGCTTAAGACATTACCAAAGACATATATTACAAAAATTTCTAGTATCTTTTTTAGCAAACCATGGGGAATTCTCTCTCAACCACCTTTCTACAATATGGTAATTGAAATTAATACTACCCTTCCCCCTACAACACTACTTAAATATTGCCAATCTATTGAATTAAAGCACAACCGCGCACGTAAAAAACACTGGGGCCCAAGGACATTAGATATTGATATTTTACTTTATGGAAATGTTGAACTGAATATTAATGATTTAATAATCCCTCACAAGGAAATGGTTAACCGTGATTTTGTTCTAGCCCCGTTACTTGAAATATCACCAAAAGCACAACTACCTAATGGTGAAGATTTAAGTTCATATCTTAAAAATTGTGAAAAACACATTCAATAATTACAGGATAAAAACTGATTAATAGTTACATTTTTCAGTAACTTAAACTAAACTAAAAGTCTCACTTGATTTTAATTAGGCCGAATACTATGTATACCAATATATTACTTTCAACCGATCTATGCGAAAATCATTATCAAATGTGTAGCAAAGCTAATGATATTGCTAAATATTTTAATGCAAAATTATTTTTATTACATGTAATTGAGCCGCCAGCAAGCTTACAGCTTGCCCAAGGTCTAGGCTTTGCCGAGTTTGATCACCCAATCAAAGATGATGCAATTACGGTAATGCGTACCTTAGGTGAAGCTTTAAATGTACCTGTAGAGCAACAGTTTGTTGAAATCGGTTCGATTAAAATGAATGTTCTTAATAAAGTTAAAGAATTAGCGTGTAATCTTATAATAATTGGTAGCCATACCCCATCTAACATACCTTCATTTTTAGGAAGTACCGCTCATGCTGTAGTTAATCATGCTAACTGTGATGTACTTACTTTAAGAGCTTAAAAAAATTCTCCCATTAATAAAATGGGAGAATTATTAAATTTTAGCTTAGTACCAACCAACAGATCCATAATACCCATCTGCACCATAATCATAATATGCAGATCCTCCACAACGATTACATGTAGAACAGCAAAATGTTGGCGTACAGCAGTTATTTGAACGAGTGTAATAATTAGGAGCTACAACTCTTGTTGTTGCAACGTATGTAGTTACGGGAACATATGTTGTTTTAGCAACATAACCGCAGTTAGTAGTGCACACAGTTTGATTATATGCGCAACCAGTTAATACTAAAGCTGAAGCTAATAATAAAAATACCATTAATATTTTTTTCATGATTTCATCCTTGTCTTGTCATATCATGTACTTAAAGTATACAACAAGATCAGGATTTGTCCAGTAGGTATTAATAAAACAAACATAACCTAGTTACTTACAATCAGGATATCAATCTGCCTTAGATACAATCCCGGTTGCAAGCAACCGGGCTACAATACTTACCTTATGCTCCGAAAGATCCAACAAATCTTGAAATTTGACTTTCAAACGAGTTGTTATTTCTTCTGATTTCATTAGCGACAACAGCAATCGCTGCAATTGCTACAGCAACAAAAAACGCTGTAAATGAATATGCTGCTAGGGCACATGCTGCAAAAACACCACCAAAAATCATTGCGTTTTCTTTGGTTGCAATATTATTAAGTGAATAATTTGACCTTACGAATAGTCTTGTCATTTTTCTTTCTCCAGATTGGGTTAAAATCAAACGGAATTTAATATAAAAAGGCAAGTTAGTCAAGAAATAACGTGAGTGAACAAATAATTTTTTGCAGAAAATTACCTCACATTGAGAAATATACATACCATTGGTCTATAATTAAAATGAGCAATCAAACCAAAGGATTGTAATATGAACAAACAACTAGCTATAAATAATATTGTATTATCGACATTTGGTGCTTTAGTACTTTTCGTACTAACAGCAATGTTTGCAACACAAGCGTCTGCCGCGTCTACTGAGAGCGCATCTAAGCCAATTACTGCACCTGTGCAATTAGCTTGGTGGCATGGTTATGGCCCTGGTTATTATAATCGCGGCTATTGGGGACGTCCTCGCGCATATGTATGTCCAAGAACTTGTTGGAGAGGTCGCTGGGGTGTACTCCATTGTTCACGTCGTTGCTATTAATCATTAAATAAAAATTAGATCTAAACACGGCCATTTTAAGTGGCCGTGTTTTTTTATAAATTAAGGATCTAATAAAACTAATTTTTTCATGAAAATTTACTAATTTTCAGCTATGATCTCTTTTTTGCATTTGGGAGCTCATTAATGAAGGTTGGACAAGATAGTCTTTCGACACAGTCACAATTACAAGTAGACGGCAAAAATTATAGCTATTTTAGCCTTAAAGAAGCTGAGGCTAAGCATTTTAAAGGTATAAGCCGCCTACCTTATTCACTTAAAGTACTATTTGAAAATTTATTACGTTTTGAAGATGGTGTTACTGTCACTACAAATGATATTAAAGCGCTTGCAAATTGGATAAATACCAAATCATCACAACATGAAATCGCATACCGTCCAGCTAGAGTATTAATGCAAGATTTTACTGGAGTACCTGCAGTTGTAGATTTAGCAGCTATGCGTACTGCTATTGAAAAATTAGGTGGAAATGCCAATGATATATCACCTCTTTCACCTGTTGATTTGGTAATCGATCACTCCATTATGGTAGATAAATTTGCAACAAAAGACTCAATGCAAGTAAATACTAAAATTGAAATGCATCGTAATATGGAGCGCTAT
This sequence comes from Legionella genomosp. 1, assembly GCA_945901965.1. GTDB lineage: Bacteria > Pseudomonadota > Gammaproteobacteria > Legionellales > Legionellaceae > CAMDMN01. Next base: position 5,498 of record CAMDMN010000047.1, read on the forward strand.
GAATTTTTACGTTGGGGACAAAAAGCCTTTGCAAACTTTCAAGTAGTTCCACCAGGCACCGGAATTTGTCATCAAGTAAACTTAGAGTACTTAGGTAAAACTGTTTGGACTAGTGAAAATGACGGCGTCTTATACGCATATCCTGATACCTTAGTAGGTACTGATTCACATACTACCATGATTAATGGCTTAGGGATCTTAGGCTGGGGTGTTGGCGGTATTGAAGCTGAAGCGGCTATGCTTGGCCAACCTATATCTATGCTTATTCCTGAAGTTATTGGTTTTAAATTCACAGGTAAATTAAAAGAAGGCATTACTGCAACTGATTTAGTTCTTACTGTTACCCAAATGGTAAGAAAAAAAGGAGTTGTTGGTAAATTTGTAGAGTTTTACGGCGATGGTCTTGCACAATTACCATTAGCAGATCGCGCAACAATTTCTAATATGGCACCAGAATATGGAGCTACTTGTGGATTTTTCCCTGTTGATAAAGAAACTTTACGATATTTACGTTTAACAGGACGAGATGATCATACTATCGCTTTAGTTGAAGCTTATAGTAAAGCGCAAGGCCTTTGGTATGATAAAGATATAGAAGATCCTATTTTTACTGATCAATTATCACTTGATTTAAACACAGTTGAACCTTCACTTGCAGGACCTAAACGTCCACAAGATAAAGTAACTTTAAAAACTTTACCAATTGAATTTAATAATTACTTAAAAGAAGTTAATAAAGAAACTGAACAAGATAAAGAATTTGCAGTAAAAGGAGCTGACTATAAATTACACCATGGTGATGTAGTAATTGCAGCTATTACAAGTTGTACAAACACTTCTAATCCATCTGTATTAATGGCAGCGGGACTTGTTGCGAAAAAAGCCTTAGAAAAAGGTCTGCAACGTAAACCTTGGGTTAAATCTTCATTAGCTCCTGGCTCAAAAGTAGTTACTGATTATTTAAATTATGCAGGTCTTCAAACATATCTAGATGAACTTGGCTTTAACCTTGTAGGATATGGATGTACCACATGTATTGGTAATTCAGGGCCTTTAGCTGATGCAATTTCTCATAGTATAACGGATAACGATATTATTACCTGCTCAGTTCTTTCTGGTAATAGAAATTTTGAAGGACGCGTGCATCCGCAGGTACGAGCTAACTGGTTGGCATCCCCTCCACTTGTAGTGGCTTATGCTTTAAGTGGAACTACATGTATTGACTTAACTAAAGATCCTCTTGGTCAAGATAATAATGGCAACGACGTATATCTAAAAGATATTTGGCCGACAAATGCTGAAGTTGCAGAAGAAGTAGCTAAAGTTACAGGGTCAATGTTCCGTAAAGAATACGCTGAAGTTTTCCTAGGTGATGAAGAATGGCAAAATATCAAAACTGATAGTGGCAATACTTTTCAATGGGATAAAAATTCAACTTATATTCAGCATCCACCATTTTTTGAAAATCTTTCAAAAACACCAAAGCCAATTAAGCCAATTAAAAATGCTTATATTTTAGCCCTACTTGGTGATTCTATAACTACTGACCATATATCCCCTGCAGGCTCGATTAAAGCCAATTCACCAGCGGGTCTATACTTAAAATCAAAAAATATTTCTGAAGCTGATTTTAATTCATATGGCTCAAGAAGAGGTAATCACGAAGTTATGATGCGTGGTACTTTTGCTAACATTAGAATTAGAAATGAAATGGTGCCATTAGTTGAAGGCGGGGTTACTCGCTTTATACCTTCAGATACAGTTATGCCTATTTATGATGCGGCAATGCTTTATCAAGAAAAGCATCAAGAATTAGTAATTATCGCAGGAAAAGAATATGGTACAGGTTCTTCTCGCGATTGGGCGGCAAAAGGTACTAATCTATTAGGTGTGAAAGCTGTAATTACTGAAAGCTTTGAACGAATTCATCGTTCTAATTTAATTGGCATGGGTATATTACCATTACAATTTGCTGAAGGTACAACACGCAAAACTTTAGGATTAACAGGCAATGAACGGATTTCTATTACCGTAAATGATGACTTGAAACCAGGTAGCCATTTACCACTAATCATCACCCGTGAAGATGGTAGTGAAGAAACCATTCATGTACTATGTCGAATTGATACCCAAAACGAGCTTGAGTATTATAGATATGGTGGTATCCTACAATATGTATTGTGTAATTTAACAGCATAGTCAGCTTAAGGCATTTCCGAGCCGCGACCGTTAGGGAGTGGAATTTTGAATTATCAAACTTTTCCGCTTCCTAACGGTCGCGGCTCGGATTTTCACCAAGAATTATTTAAATATTTTAAGGATTTTTGTGGCTTCATCTAAAAGAGTTTTATCTGTATTTTCTTTGGTGATGATTAATGTCATTGCAGTTGATAGCTTACGCACCCTGCCTATGACTGCAAAGCTTGGTTTTAGCCTAGTTTCGTATTATTTACTAGCGGCCTTTGTTTTCTTTATACCAGTAGCTCTTGTAGCTGCTGAATTAGCCACGGCTTACCCTAATACAGGTGGTATTTATGTTTGGGTGCGCGAAGCTTTTGGAAGGCGCGCGGCCTTTATTACCATTTGGCTACAGTGGATTTACAATGTAGTGTGGTATCCCACTATTCTTGCCTTTATTGCAGCAACTATTGCTTATATTTTTGCCCCTCATTTAGCAAACGATAAATACTTTTTATTATTTACCATTATTCCCTTATTTTGGCTATTTACCTTACTTAATTGCTTTGGCATGAAAATTTCAAGCGTAGTATCTATTATAGGAGCTTCTGTTGGAACTATTATACCAATGGTAGGCATAATATTTCTTGGTATTTTATGGTTAATAGATGGGCGCCCTATTGAAATCGCAACACCTTTAGTATGGTTGCCTGATTTTAGCTCCTTAGGCAATTTATCCTTATTTTCAGCAGTATTATTCGGTTTGTTAGGAATGGAAATGTCGGCAGTACATGCTGAAGAAGTTAAAAACCCCCAGCGTGATTACCCAAGAGCTTTACTTTTATCAACTATTATTATCTTTTCAACCTTAGTTCTTGGCTCACTCGCGATTATTATTGTTGTCCCTGACACTAAATTATCTGTAGTTTCAGGCCTAATTGATGCTTATGCTATATTTTTTGATTCATATAATATGCATTGGCTAACCCCAATTATTGCTGTATTTATTGTAATTGGAGGCTTAAGCGGAGTTTCAGCTTGGATAATTGGCCCTACCAAAGGTTTATTGATATCAGCTCAAGATGGCTCGATACCTAAAGAATTTGCCAAAGTTAATAAATATGGCGCACCGGTTAAAATCCTTATAGCTCAAGCGCTAATATTTACCGCCTTAAGTTCAGTATTTATTTTATTAGACTCCATAAATGCAGCTTACTGGATTTTAAGTGATTTATGCGCTCAGATGGCACTAATTGTATATCTATTTATGTTTGCTGCGGCTATTAAACTAAGATATAGCCAACCTAATCAAGCCCGCGCTTATAAAATTCCTGGTGGGAATATTGGCATGTGGATAGTAGCAGGAGTTGGCTTTATCTGCTGTTTTCTTACAGTACTTATTGGCTTTATTCCACCAACCCAAATTCAAATTAAAAATCCATTGTTCTTTCAAGCATTTCTAGCCGCAGGACTATTTATTTTTGTTGTTATCCCTTGGTTTATGGCTAAGAAAAATGAATAATTGTCATTATATTGCTAGGTTCGTAGCCTTGCTGCAGACATATCATTACCCACAAGTCTGCAGATCCAAGATGGGGCTGTATTGTCTGGAGAAATCCGAGCCACGACCGTTAGGGAGTGGAGATTTTAAGAACTCCACTCCCTAACGGTCGTGGCTCGTATTCCTCTCATTTGCCAAGATAAAATTAACTTGTGGATAATGATTTGGATGCATCAAGGCTACTCATTTAATAGATCATCTGTTAATGACATCAAACTAGCATTTCCTCCAGCTGCAGTTGTATCAACCGTGAAAGTTCGTTCATGGCATAATTTTAATAAATAATTAGGCCCACCTGCTTTTGGTCCTGTTCCTGATAAACCTTCACCACCAAAAGGCTGTAAACCTACAACAGCGCCAATAATATTGCGATTTACATAACAATTGCCTACATGAACTCGCGCTCTAATATAATCAACGGTTTCATTAATTCGGCTATGGATCCCTAAAGTCAAACCATATCCAGTATTATTAATCTCACCAATAACCTCATCTAAATTTTTACGTTTATATTTAATAACATGTAAAACTGGCCCAAAAACTTCTTTTTTTAATGCAGATATATTATCTATAGCAATTGCAGTTGGCGGCATAAAGTAACCATCTTTACATTCTGAATTTAACTTACACTGATAAATTAATTCATAATTCTTAACCATTAATGCCACATGATCCTGTATAGACTTTAACGATTCTTTATCAATAACTGGCCCAATATCTGTATTTAACCAACAAGGATCACCAATAACTAATTCAGCCATAGCTCCTTTTAAAAGCTCAACAAATGGAAGATATATTTCTTCTTGAATATAAAGCACCCTTAAAGCCGAGCAACGCTGTCCGGCACTGCCAAAAGCTGAATTTAATACATCGACAACCACTTGCTGAAGTAAAGCTGATGAATCAACAATCATTGCATTTTGACCGCCAGTTTCAGCAATAAAAGGTACTATTTCACCACCTCTTGTAGCCAAAGTTTTATTAATTATCTCAGCGGTTTTAGTACCCCCTGTAAAAATAACCGCATTTATATTACGCGAAGCTACTAATTTAGCCCCAATAGTTTCACCTACTCCTGGTAATAATTGTATAACTCCTTCAGGAATGCCTGCTTCTAACATTAACTTTACGGCAAAATAGGCTATATGTGGGGTTTGCTCTGCAGGTTTTGCAATGACACAATTTCCCGTTACTAATGCTGCAACTACCTGACCTGTAAAAATTGCAAGAGGAAAATTCCATGGGCTAATACACAGCACTATACCGCGTGGATGATAACTTAATTCATTTAATTCACCAGTATAACCACGTAATTCTTTAGGTTTAGCCTGCAAATCAAGGGCTATTGACGCATAATAACGACAAAAATCAATTGCTTCACGAATTTCAGCAATACCATCATGCCAAGTTTTACCTGCTTCTAAACATGCCATAACTTCTAAAGTTGGCATATTTTTTTCTAAAAGATCGGCAAAACGTAAAATACATTCGGCTCGTTGTGCAACATTAGTTTGACTCCAAGCTAATTTAGCATCTTTTGCATTATTTAAAGCTAAATTAACATCATCATA
>CAMDMN010000048.1 GCA_945901965.1 Legionella genomosp. 1
GATTCGCAGAACCATACTGATATTTTAAGTGTTGACCGGCCAAGGTTAAGGCTAGACTAATAACAGTCTTAACTTTTCCCTGGTTTAAATTAAAATCTTGTAATGCACTATTTGGAATGGTTTCTGGATCTTGATTATTGGTCATTTCAGCACAAGCGCTGAATGATAATAGTACTGACAACAGAAGCAAAGTAGATTTGAGCAAAGTGGCTCTCCTTTGGGTCGTTTAGAATTAACACTTTTGGCGTTTATTCCACAAGACACATATATATCAGAAAAAAGTAATAACTCGACATATTTTTGGCACTTCAACCCCCGGGATCTATATAATTTGGATCCTAATATTGTTCTAGGGCTATTTCAATACCCAGATAGCTCTGTAGGACCTGATACAACTAACAAAATATCAATGGGGCGATACATAATGATAGACTGTATTATTCTATCTGGCCCAATCATAAAGAACCAAAATTTAGCCATTACTTTAATATTTTACATCTTCGTCCTGGACGAAAATGGACATTTACATATACTCGCTCACCATCACGTGTTGAATTTGATAGTTGGACTATTACATCCGATCTTGTATCGAATGCTCCAATGCAAGTAAACATGAACTTATGGGCAAACAAGGGACAAGCTGTAAAGCCTGCTACAATTCGTATTTTACAGTTTCATTACAACCTAATTCAGCGGCGCGCATCGGTTTAGGTATTTGAAAAAAGCGATGTAATTCGTGGTCGAGACTAGGTCCTGTAACCACTAGAATAGTGCCTCTTAATGGGGTGTCTATATCAGTCATTGGTAATGATGTTCGTTCTGCAATATTTTCAATTACCGTACTAAATTCAGTTAAAGATTCGTGGGTGTCCGTCCCGGTCCGTCCCCTGGCGTTCCTACAAATCCCAACTAATTCAGGGTGTTTAACAAAAAAGAGTAGTTCTCAGTTCGGAGGAAGTAAGGATACGCGTGCAAATGAGTCACTTCGCTTTTAAAACAAGCATGTAACCCTTGCCACATAAGGGCTGCAGGCTTCTTTTATAGAAAATTTACGTGCGAGCACTTAATATCGACAACCTGCTCTAACAACGCAATGCACAGGACCCGAACTAGTCAAACCAGGATTGATTTGACCAAAAACATCACTCTTTTTTCTGTGCTGATTTAATTTCAAACAATCTAACAAAAACATATACGCAGTAAGGCTTTTAGGCAATTTATGACGTGAAAAGTCCTATTTACACACGTATCCTTACTTCCCCCGTTATAGTTTTAATTTAAACTGAATTTTTACTTAGCGTACGTTTTCGGCCATCTGGACTTAACCCCCCCTTCATGGCAAACTATAAATGAAGACAATTTGCCACAAGACGATTATATTGCCTGTCAAAATGGCACTGCACTGTACAGCCGTAAGGGTAATTTTTCAATAAGAAGGATGCCATATGTTAGTTTTACTTTCACCCGCTAAAAAGCAGAATTTTGATCAAAAACCCTCACTTTCCCTTCCAACCTCAGAGCCCTGCTTTTTGGAACAAACAGAAGCTTTGATCAAAGTTTTAAAAGAAAAGACGATTTCTGATTTGCAAAAGCTCATGTCCATCAGCATAACCCTGGCTAAACTGAATGTGGAGCGCTTTCAAAATTTTGATGAGGCGCCAAAACTTGCAGCTGCATTTGCTTTCCATGGCGATGTATATAAAGGATTAAAAGCAGAGACTTTATCAGAAAGCGCACTTGAATTTGCCCAAGAACACCTGCTCATTCTGTCAGGTTTATATGGGGTGTTACGCCCACTTGATGAGATTAAACCGCATCGTTTGGAAATGGGCTCTGCACTGGTGACTGCGGAAGCTAAAAATTTATATCAATATTGGGATGGCGCAATCACTGATGCCATTAATCAGTGCTTGAGTCGGCATAAAAATCCGATCTTGATTAATCTGGCTTCGCAAGAGTATTTTAAGTCGACCCAGGTCAAACGTTTGCAATATCCGCTGATTCAGATCGACTTTAAAGACCATGCCAATGGCCAGTATCGAGTGATTGCTTTATTAGCCAAGCGGGCGCGAGGCAAAATGGCGCGTTATATTATCAGTCAAGGGCTAGATGAGCCAGCGGCAATAAAAAATTTTAACGTAGATGGATATCAATTTTCATTAAAGCATTCTACTGAAAATCACTGGATTTTTGTGCGCTAATCTTTTTATTTAGCCTCAGTCAGTTAAGCCTATTCGGGCAAGGATGCCCCACAGGTTTGGGTGATTTTAGCGATAAGGGGTTCTTTGCAGGAAGGTACGGCCTTTGGGGAGCAACGGAACAGCCAGCTCACTTAAGGAAATAAAGCACATTAAAACAATAAGTTAATAATTTTTATCACTAAATATTTATTGAGTAAGCGCCACCAAATATTGTATCTAACAAACCACACTAACAATTAATGTTGCAGAAACATTAATTGTTAAGCTAACTTATAGCCTTAAGTGAGCTGGCTGTTCCGTTGCTCCCCAAAGGCCAAATACAAACTATCTTTTATTTTTTCGTCCTCTGCCTCGTGCTAACTTCTTCGCTTCACGGGCGGCAATTTTCTTTGCTTCTATCTCAGAAAAATGGGCATTTTCTTTTTCTATATTTTCTGGCATTTCAAAGGTAATGGCGCCCAATAATTTACCTCGTATTTCATTAATTAAAATAACGGAAGCTTTATGCATATCAACATCACCACGGCTACGGAAGCAGCCACGCTTACGACCAATAGCTGCAATTAAATCTTCTTTACCCATAGGCTTTTCTTCCAGTTTATAACGCTCCATTAAGCGTTCCGGATAGGCTTCAAGTAAATATTCTGCTGCAAAGTCGGCAATATCATCATATTCAAAGGCAGTATCTTTAACAGCCCCCGATATAGCTAACCGATAACCACTATTTTCATTAGCGATTTTTGGCCACAACATACCTGGAGTATCAAAAAGGTATAAACCATCTTCTAAACGAATGCGGTGCTGCCCTTTAGTTACCGCAGGTTCATTCCCAACCTTCGCTTTAACTTTTCCAACAAGAGTATTAATTAACGTGGATTTCCCTACATTAGGAATACCCATAATTACTGCATTAATTTGCTTTCCATTTTCATCTTTACTTGGCACTAATTTTTTTATTAATGCTGGAATCATTTTTGCTACTGCATTGTTTTCGGTGGTTAAGGCAATTGCTTTAACATTATGCTGCGATTCTAAATATTCTAGCCAAATTTTTGTTTTATCGGGATCAGCTAAATCACTTTTATTAAGAATTTTAATTAGCGGTTTATCACCTCTAATCTCAGTGATCATTGGGTTTTCACTACTAAACGGTAAGCGGGCATCACACACTTCTATTACCACATCTATTTGGGGAAGAATTTCTTTAATTTCTTTTTGCGCTTTGTGCATATGGCCAGGAAACCAGTTAATTTTCATAATAACTCCCAATTGGTTAACAAATTCTATGATGTGCATTTTAGCAAGGTTTACTCAAGGACAAAGAGGCGCGTTTTTCATGAACTTAACTACGAAAGAAAATTTTACTACTGTTCAAGGACCTTCGGGTACAGGAAAAACAATAATGATCGTGGCGATGCTTTATTTGGCCTGGATGATGCATTATAATGCACAACACCTTGCTAGTAAACATGTCCGAAAAACAGGTGTTTGGCGACATGTTCCTAAAAACAATTGTACGCCATTGACTTACATCTAAATATATAATAGACTTAACTATATAAATAATAACTAAGACCTAAAATGATCTTTATAGAGACTCCTATCTTCACCGAAGATTTGCTTAAGTTATTGTTGGATGATGAGTATAGCGAGTTTCAACAGTATCTTGCAGAGCATCCAACAGCCGGTGAAGTCATACAACAAACTGGTGGCCTTAGAAAAATTCGTTGGGGTGCTCGAGGGAAGGGAAAACGAGGTGGAGTCAGAGTAATATATTATCATGTGATGGCAAACGCACAGATTCGATTGCTGTTGATTTATAAGAAAGGCATACAAGACGATTTAACAGAAGACCAAAAGAAAGTATTGCGTGCAATTAATGAAGGGTGGTGACTATGGACACAAAATTATTTGAGCGATTGGTTGAAAGCATGACCCAAATGAATGAAATCGTTGATGGCGAACGCTCTCCATCACGAGAGTTTGTTATAGACGGGATGCACGTTAAAGAAATAAGGAAAAAGACGGGGTTAACTCAAGCTAAATTTTGTCAATTAATCGATGTTAACTTAGGAACTCTGAGAAACTGGGAGCAAGGGAGGCGTGATCCAACAGGACCAGCCAAGGCCTTGTTGCGAGCGATTTGGAATGACCCGATGCACGTGTTAAGCGCTTTAGCGGCCAAATAAATTCATGTTGTGTCTATTAAATCGATTTGTAGGATTCCAGTCTATAACTCCTCGTTTTCCGATTTAATAGACACTATTTTCTTGGTCTTTACTACTGTCTACTAAGTTATAAATTAGTGGACAATATTTTTATTCAATAAGAATTTCAAATCAGGATTTTTAAAAAGATAAAAATTATCAAAAGAATATACCCGCTTGCTTTTGTGTGTATGGTGTGTATAATTAAAGGTCAGATATAATAAAAATAATTGAACGAGATGGCTGGTTACGATGTCACCAAAAGGGAAGTCATTGTCAGTTTAAGCATCCAATGAAAGCTGGTAGGGTGACAATACCCCATCCAAGAAAAGATTTACCTATAAAAACAGTTGCCAGTATTTTTAAACAGGCTGGCCCTAATAAGGAGGATATAAAATGAGATATCCTGTAGTGATACATAAAGATGAACATAGTGATTTTGGTGTGAGTATTCCTGATATTTCTGGATGCTATTCCGCTGGTAACACTTATGATGATGCATTGACTAATGCTATTGTCTTTTTAATCACAATAATATCCTTTTTTTGGTCAAATCCTAAAAGTGCTGCCATTTCTTAAGCGTTTAATTGGACGATATGTGTGTTACCTAAATGTAATTTAGTATACATTTATAGTCTATATAAAAATAAAACCCTTTAAAGTTAAAACATAACTTTAAAGATAACCGAATGTGACATTTTCATGGAGTTAGCGATGTGACAGATTCATGGAGTTACGACATCAGGCTAACTCAATCAAGATAAAACGCGGAAATGTGCTATAATTAAAACATGTAGACTCTATTAAGAGCAATAATTGTGGCGTTATCTATTCAAATACAATGGTATGTAGATAAAGGATTATTAACGACTCAACAGGCCAGTGAGTTGAAATATGGTTCTAACCTTGAGTCAGAAGAAATACGTTGCTTGGTAGATTCTGGAATATTAACATTCGATCAGGTCAATCAGTTGACTTACTTTGGGCGAGAAGTTTTAGAGTCTGAGCCTATACGTGATTTATTTCAGGATAAAACCTTAAAATTCGAGCAGGTCAATCAGTTGACGGCCGCGGAGCTAAAAGCTTTAGAGTCTGAGCCTATACGTGATTTATTACGGGATAAAACCTTAAAATTCGAACAGGTCAATCAGTTGACGTACGAAGGGAGACTAGCTTTAGAGTCTGAGCCTATACGTGATTTATTTCGGAATAAAAGCATAACATTCGAACAGGTCAATCAGTTGACGTACGAAGGGAGACGAGATTTAACGTCTGAGCCTATACGTGATTTATTTCAGGATAAAACCTTAAAATTCGAGCAGGTCAATCAGTTGACGTACGAAGGGAGACTAGCTTTAGAGTCTGAGCCTATACGTGATAAGCATAACATTCGAACAGGTCAATTTAAACATACCAGGAGCACATACTGCAATTACTAAGCTGGCATCAGCGCTGGGTTATGATAATAGTTTTGAAGAAGGAATGTGCCTAGGTATTTCAACTTTATGGATGAATGCCAATTTAATAGGGGAAGAAGCAAAATTTATTGCTCGAATTGAAAGAATCAGATTCGTGCCTACTGATACACTCAAGTCACAAATTATTGCTGTAAAAGATAAAGTTAAGGCTAACAATAAAAGTGATTTAACGGATGATGATTTGGCATTGCTTGAAATAAACGCTATGTATGATTCCATTGCACTTTTTCAAAGTCCGCGTTTATTCCCTGAAGCTTTGGGTGGAGAATACATGCAAGATGATAGTATAATTGTTGGGGAAATTGCCGAATCCGATGCCATTAAAGACAGGGGGGGGCTATATCAAGCTTACCAACAAGTTATTTTTGGTTCCAACACCCAGGGCTCTACAGGAGATGAATCGGAACTGTCTAACTATTTTAAAAAAATGGAGCTCATGATCAATGGGTTGAGTCCGCCGCCAGAAGGTTCATTGTGTTTTCTGTTAAGTAGTGGTATTCACGCAATTTCGGTTAAATACGATGTAGAAAAGAAAACGTGGAGTATTATGGACATTAATCAGTGGAGTGAATATATGCCCCGCAGCTTTGTAAAGGGGGTATCCTCTGAGCCAAGAAGTGCGTTAAATACAATTGATTTGGTTAATACCATTAGCAAAGCAGAAGGGTTTAACAATGCGGGGATGAGTACTTTTACCATAAAACTATTTACCACAAATAATCAGGAACAGAAAGATAAATTAAAAGATGACTTTAATAGTTTTAAACAAATTTTGATAGAGGATTTAAAATCTAAATTACAAAATGCTAAAGAGGTGCTTCAAGCATTAAGAGAACGTAGCGAAGATCAAGATCCTACATTAGATCCCACTAAAGATCCAACTAATGCGCCGCGTGTTTGAAGCCCTTGCAAAGTAACACTACCGTCAGACTCGATTGTTATTCATGGAGTTTATGGTCCAAACCGATGAACGCTCTCTTCGTCTTTTTTATCTTCATCTTCTTCAGTAACATAAGCGTAACCGTTCTGCCAACTACACGGTACTAAATTAATTTATATTTTGGTTGATATTAAAAGGCAGCAAATTTATATATTCAACGCTGTTTTTACAAAGACGAATATTATTAAATAAATGCAGCAAATAATCGTAAGGATTCCATTGATTAGCAACAGCGGTTGCAATCAAGCTATAGAATAAAGCGCCAGCATTAGCGCCACGTGGACTTCCTGAGAACATCCAGTTTTTGCGACCTAAAGCAAATGGTCTTATTTGATTTTCAGCGCCATTATTATCAATTTCTAGCATGCCATCGATTAAATAATTGTTTAGCTCACTCCATCTTTGCTGCATATAAAGCAAGCCATTACTGAGCTTTGATTGCGGGGCTGCATGTTTTAATGATTGCTCTAGCCATATTTTCATCTCATTTAAAATTGGCAGGGCTTTTTCAAGGCGCAATTGATGACGCTCTTCATGAGTATATTTATTATCTCGCGCCAACTTTTCAAGCGCATAAAGCTTTTGAAAATAAGCGATAGCGGCGTTTTTCAAGCTAGTTGACACTCTTTTTTGTAAATTTAGGCAACAAAAAGTTGTTTAATTTCTTGTTGTTTTTCAGGGACACTGATTTATCGGGAGCCGGATGCGGTAGTTCTGCAAGTCCGGTTCTGAGGAGGGTTTGGTCAGAGCGATCTGGCCATTCTACTCACCCACGACCCCTTTATATCGCAGGGCTTTAAATGCCGTTTGAAACTCGAAATGACCTATTTACACACATATCATGATCCTTGCATCCTTGCATCCTTATAGCCCAGTCGGGAACTCTGATATAATGCTGTTTTTTCAATAGAGGTTTATATGCAAAAAGAAGTGCGATTTGCTACAGCCAAAGATTTTGATTTGATCTATGATGCATTACGCGAGGATTTAGAAGAACAAGGAGTACTTCATCGTTTCAAATATTCTAAGCTTGAATTTAAAGAACTTGTTTTTGGTGTAAAACCACGTGCTACTTTTTTAATTTTGTGGATAGATAGTCAATTCGCGGGCTTCACAAACTATTCCATTGACTATCGCAATTGCACAGCAAATGTTTTAGCAAATCTTTATATCAATGATCTCTTTGTTAAAAAGCCATATCGACGTATGAAGGGAGCAGCTTTATTGCTAGAAAAACTCAAAGAAGTTGCCAAGCAAGAAGCTTGTGGTCGTATTGAATTTATTGTTCTTGCAGAGAACACAGGCGCCCTAGAATTTTATGGAAAATTTCTCAAGAGCAAGATTATTAGCGGTAAACTTCATTACATGCGTTTAGAGTTGAATCAAAAAACAGACGATAGTTAATTCATTTATTCTCGTGGTATTAGGCCTAGCCCTCCGGAACTTGCGCCATGATGCAAAATCATTGAATTTTAAGCCACAAGAAGTTCGCCAATCATTTTTTAGCAATAACTGTTGGAAATAAACATTGAGAGTCATAAATTATTTCTTCAATGGTGAACCCAGCACTCAGCAATTGCATTCGAGTGGTCTCTTCAGTTTGGTAGCATTGCCATTTCGCTTGTATTATATCTTGAAAAATAGTTTTTTGTTTTAATGCATCTTCATGGCTAATATTTTTTTGAGCTAGTGGTTTTGCCTTATCATCTGGATGAGAAAGATAACTTGTTATCAGCACACCATTGGAGCGTAAAGCTTTAGCAATTTCTTGATAAAAATTTATTAATTTTTCAGTATTTGGCTCATATATATTCAAGCCATTACTAGTAATAAGGTCAAAGGACTCATGAAAATTTAAATCCCATGCATCTCGTTTTATAAATTGACAATTAATTATGGAGCGCTCAAGAGCAAGGTTATGGGCAAGTTTTAAAGAATCATTATCTAAATCAATACCGGTTATATTAATATCTTTTAAACAATCAGGTGGCAAACTTAAGAAATCTTCCATTAAGCCGCAAGGTAAAGAGGCAATATGCATGTTAGGCTTTAAGCGCTTTAAAATTTCTTTTTGAAAAACATTAAATCTCTCTTGAGTTGCCAGGATTCCAGGTGCTTTATTAATTAGCCAATCTTCAAGGGGTGACATGTTTTTTTTGCCCTTACCATATAATATGGCGTAAGCCGTCCAGTACCCATTTAGCCCTTTATTTTGTATTAAAAATTTTCCAAGATCAAAAGTGTCTAATTGGGGTCGTGTGGACAAACTGACAAAAACTGGTATTTCAGATTCAATCCAACAAAGTGAGTAATATTTAGATTAAAAACCATAAAACTGCTCATCCTTAGTGTAAGTGGTTTTATAATTTCACGTTAATTATTTGTACTTTAAGTGTATAAATTGGTTATATTGTTGAGTTAAATCTGAAATACCAGTTTTTGTCAGTTTGTCCACACGACCCCTGCAATGGTGTTTGACAAAGATATACGAAAAATCTACGATATGTTGATTTATAAGGCCTATTTGCATGATAAAAAATTCAATTGAAGTGTTCAATTTTACTCTCAAAGATATACCACGAGCTGCATATACATTGTTTCGTGCATTTGAGCATGATCCTTTGATGATGTGGATATTTGGTAGTAAACAAGCTTATGAAAACAAAGGATTAGAACTTTTCAAAACTTGGGTCAAATATTGCGTTCTTTATGGCACAGTAATTAGAACGAATAATTTTGAGTCGGTAGCAATTAGAAGAAAACCAGGGGATACCAAACTACGGCTATGGCGAATCCTGCGATCTGGAATGTACAAAAATCCAGTCCGTCCCGGTCCGTCCCCTTGTGTTTTCCTTGTGTTTTTGATGATTGCATCTCCTATATAACAGTTAGTCCTGACAAAATTTGTCAACAATTTTTATTCACACCTACCTAAAATGTAGCACATGAAAAAAATAGCAAATTTCGGTGACAATTTTGTTACGACATTTATTCATTAATAAACTTGATATTTATACGTCAACGACGTATAATATAACTTATAGGTCAACTCATGTCATAGATTATGAATAAATTTGAATGGGATGAAAACAAAAGAACACTTAATTTTGAAAAACATGGAATTGATTTTGTTGATGCAATAGATGTGTTTATGGATTTAAGTCGTATTGAGTTTGAAAAAATTCGTGATGGTGAGCTTCGGTATCTAACGATCGGATCTGTCAATGATGTAGTTATCTTGGTCGTTTATACATATCGTGGCAGCACGGTGAGATTAATTTCAGCGAGGAGGGCCAGTAAAAATGAACGCGAAGCGTACTTCAGTTAAAAAACAAGGTGGGAAAACCAATTGGAATGCTGTTAATTTGATGACTGAGGATGAAATCAATGCTGCAGCGGCTACTGATCCTGAAGCGCTGCCATTAACAAAAGAACAATTGAAGCAGTTCAAACGCGTTAATCCCACTCAAGAAATTGATGTGAAGTTAATTCGTCAAAAACTACATCTATCTCAAGATGAATTTGCTGGATATTTTGGTGTCAGTGTACGAACGCTTCAAGAATGGGAGCAGCATAGACGTACACCTAATGCTACTACACGTAATTTTCTTAAAGTGATTTATTTGGAACCTAGAGCAGTACTTAGAGCACTAAAAGACTCAAATTAGACGATAGGAATTAGGGCTCCGTTGCAAAAAATAACAAAAGTGTAAAGCACTGAATTTTTGGCGTACTTCAGCTATATAAACCAAATTGCTCATTAATAAATGATATTTCATTACGATTGCCATACATCCAGCAATTAAACTGACCTTTTTTAAACATTCTCATGACCTCAAATCCTTTTATGGTAGCATAGGCCGTTTTCATTGATTGTAATCCTCTGGCTGGATTTAGGGGTTTGAAGTCCTCACAACCGGAAACATACGCTAAGGGGAAAATTTGTGTTGATTAAATTCAATAAGACTTACTTT
>CAMDMN010000049.1 GCA_945901965.1 Legionella genomosp. 1
AAACTCACCAGAACTCACAACTTGCTGGCCAGCTTTTAGACCTTTGGTAATTACCGTAAGATTTCCTTGGCTAGAAGCTGTGTTGACAAAAATCCTTTTCACCACTAAAACTTCTGGCTTTTCTTTATCTTTTTCAATGATATATACCGAATTACCATAAAGACTATAAGAAATAGCAGTTGTTGGTAAAACTATTACATTAGGAATGGGCGGCTCTTCTACTTCGATTGCGGCAAACATTCCAGGGATAAAAGTAAATCTATGAATTTTAGCTTTTGCATTTAAATCACTATCGCAGCTAATAATAATTTTATCACTATTAGCTTCTTTTTTGGCTTTTATTAATGGAGAATTATATGGAGGTACAATAGCTTTCGCAGGGCAATTAGCAAGAGTAGCTTGCACTTTAATATTGTGAGTTTTTTCATCAATTTTTGAGTTAATTGCCGATATTTTCCCTCTAAATAATAAATTTTTATTCTGTTCAACAGAAAACAAGATATTTTGCTCAATATGCAAATGTCTAAATAATTGCTCCGGTAAATAGAAATTTAAATAGATTGGATCCATTGATTCTAAAGCCGCAATTGCTGTTTGCCCTGGGGTTATAAATTGGCCAAGATCAATTGAACGAATTCCTAATTGTCCTGCAAAAGGCGCTGTTATATGTTTTTGGCTAATTAGGGCTTTAGTTTTTTCAACATCTGCTTCAGCTTGCAAAAGCTTAGCTCGAGCTTCATCTACAGATGCTTTGGATGTGGCGTTCTTTTTGAATAAATCTGTTTGTCTATTAAAGCTAAGTTCTTGTAAAGAAAGATTTGATTGATTAGATTTAAGAGTGGCTTCATCGACGCTATCATCGATGTCAATTAAAGGCTTATTAGCTTCAACATATTGTCCTGAGTCAAAATGAATTGCTACTACATTGCCAGAAGCTTGTGAGTTAACATCAACGCCATTAATCGCCACGAAATTTCCAACAGCATTAATATGAGGTTCCCAATTTATATTTTTTGCAGTTACTGAAGATACTGTTATTGCCGGAGGAGTAAAATTGGCAAAAAAACGATGCATCATAAAACCTTTAAAAAGGTTAAATAATATAATTCCCCCGAATACCACAGATAAGGCAATTAACATTTTTTTCATTTTTTTAGTCATGGTAATTCCTTTTTTTAAGAGCGATCTTAACATAAGAATTTCATAGATACTAAGTAGATAATATGAATATCGATATGCTTTAATTTCCAGCTAAATCAATGAATAAAAATTGCACTTTAAGTTCCTTTTATGGTATTATTGTTTTTTTAAATTTTTAGGTGTACTTATGGTTGTATTCATAAAAAAATCAGGTAGTTATTTTGAGATGTTAAATTCATTAGGTTTACTTCAAGTTTATGGAAGCAAGCTTTCATCAACAAAGGAAGTTTATCTCAGACAAATAGATGTTGATATTGATAGAATACCTTATTTTCCCTACGGTCAAAGTACTATTGAAGAAATAAAAGATCGTTTAAAAGATATTAGTCATTTATTTGATGAAACTAGGCAAACAATAAAACCAAATAAAGATTTAATGTACGCTCAAGGTGATTTTTTTGCGGGATCAATTGGCGTTTCATATTTGAATTATTCTAAGAAATACAGTTCAACATTAGAATTGTGTGCCGAACATGAACTTAGGATGGAAGATTATTATAAAAAATTAGAGCTAAGTTATATTGATGACGACGGTCATCTTTGTGGTGTATCTTTTTCATTTTTAGCTGAACCTCTGGTAGATACAACTAAATTACCTTTTATTTTGTCATTTATCAGAAATACAACTGCCTCTCCTAAAGATAGAGAGGTCACAACTATTATGCATCCGGACTTATCAAATTTAGAACTAATAGATCATCAAGCTATTCAAATCCCAGAATCTCCAATTGCCTTATCAACAACATTAGATGATCATGATTTGACTACTGAATTAGATATTTTGCTTAATTCTAAAAAGCTTAGTAAATTCTTAAATGGATTAATTGTTGGTGAGTCAATAGCACGTAGACGATTTGATGAAATATCGCAACAATTGCCTTACTATGGCGTGGAAATATCAACAGAAAGATCTGCTGCAATTTCACAAGAACTGGCTGATGAACCTTTAGCTGTAGTTGATCATATTCCTGCTCGTGGTAATTTTTTTGTTCCACCACCAATAGAAGCTCTCCCAATTGCAGTAAGTATCAAGAAAGATCTTTTAAGCCGAGATAAGTTAAATGTGGCTTTTATAGGCAGTGGTGGTAGTAGCTTTATATTAAAAACTTGCAATGATAGGTTCAGTCCAACCTTCATTTCTACTGTTGGAATTGATTTCAAGAAAATTGAGTTGGTTTTGACCTCTGGTAAAAAATCTGAGTTTAGATTATTTTGTAGTTCTGTAGAGCGGTCTCGTATAGAAGATCCAGAAGCTATTTTTTTCATGGGTTGTAAAGATGATCCAGAAGCTAAACGAAGTTCAGTAATGGCAACGCTAGATGAATACAGTCAAACAATGGCTGAGGACAGAGAACTTTTTACATTGCATTATGATAATGAAGGCGAACTTTATTTTAGGCCTTATGACAAAGACGGTTTTAATGCGGCTTATAAATATCTTCCTGCTAGGATTGCAGCTGATTTAGGTAAAGATATGTTAAGAATTACTGGCGATAAATTGGATCATTCACCAAAGCCCGCGTCATTAATTACAGATTTATCTAGCGCAGTTGCATCTGTATTTCGTTTTTAAATCCGAGGGCTGACTCATATAATTTTAATGAGTCAGTCCTTCTTACATGCCGATTAAAATTACCTCTTGCTTATAAAATGCATACTTTGCTACAATGCCGACTCTACTAAAACTACGGGGTTAATATGAAATTAAAAAATTTTATTTTAGGATTATTTGTATGTTTGTCTTCTTCAGTATTTGCGGCTAATCAGCATTTTCACCCACAAGCTAATTCTAATGAAAATAAAGCAACTGAGCAAAAACTTAAATCTCCTGGTTATTGCGAAATTGAAATTGTAAACAATAGCTTCTCTAACGCAATTGTATATGGCGTATTTGATGATGGCGTACCTTTACAGCCATTTACTGTTTATAGCTTTGGACCACGTCAATATATTGACTTATTTTATAATGGATATTGTCATTCAGGCATGAATATCTATATTGATTCTGCTAGTGGCTACAATATTTATGCAGCTTACACTCCAGTTCATTATACTATTAACATCTATCCATTTTTAAAAGACCAATTAAAAGCAGAAGCTAAAGCAAAATAATTAGTTTTAGTTTTTTTAAAATCCTCGCTGTTGCGGGGATTTTTTTTGGCCATTAATGTGTTAATCTTAACGGGTTTAAAAGCAACGGAGGCTCTAATGTTAAATCTATTTAAATTAATCGCGATTTCTTTTCTGGCATTTTGTATAATGTCTTGTTCAACCCCACCTAAAAGCGAGAGCCTTGGTGAGTATATTGATAGCTCAACCTTAACCACTAGAGTAAAGGCTAATTTAATCGACTCTTTGGGAACAGATAGTTTTGCAATAAAGGTTAATACCTATAAAGAATTTATCCAATTATCTGGTTTTGTCCGGAATAAGACTATTAAAAATCGGGCTTATGATATTGCTTTAAGCACACCTGGGGCTCTAAAGGTTCGTAATGATTTGATTATTAAATAAGGACTAATATGTTTGATGAAAATTATACTATTAAGGGTTTTGATGATGATTTGCTTAAAGCTATCGATGGAGAAGCTCGTCGTCAAGAAGATCATATTGAGTTAATTGCTTCAGAAAATTATGTCAGTCCGCGTGTTTTAGAGGCTCAAGGTTCAGTTTTAACTAATAAATATGCTGAAGGCTATCCAGGAAAACGTTATTACGGTGGTTGTGAGTACGTTGATATTGCTGAAAATTTAGCGATTGAACGCGCCAAAAAGTTATTTTCTGCAGATTATGCTAATGTCCAGCCGCACTCAGGCTCGCAAGCAAATTCTGCTGCCATGATGGCATTGCTTGAACCAGGTGATTCAGTGCTAGGAATGTCATTATCTCATGGCGGGCATTTAACTCATGGCTGTTCAGTCAATTTTTCTGGCAAATTGTATCAGTGTATTCAATATGGAGTTGATGAGAAAACAGGTTTAATTGACTATGATGCGGTAGAATCTCTTGCTGTTACTCATCGACCAAAACTTATAATAGCTGGTTTTTCTGCTTATTCACAATTTATAGATTGGGCACGGTTTCGTGCTATTGCTGATATGGTAGGTGCTTATTTAATGGCTGATATGGCGCATGTTGCGGGCTTAGTAGCTGTGGGATTATATCCTTCACCTGTTCCATATGCTGATGTGGTTACAACTACCACACATAAAACATTACGTGGGCCTCGTGGCGGGTTAATTCTTGCTAAAGCTAACGAAGTTATAGAAAAAAAACTTAATTCAGCAGTTTTCCCAGGTACACAGGGTGGGCCTTTGATGCATGTGATTGCAGCAAAGGCTGTCGCATTTGCTGAAGCTTTGCAACCTGAATTTAAGGCGTATCAGGCCCAAGTTTTGGTTAATGCTAAAACTATGGTAAAGGTGCTACAAGAAAGAGGTTTTGATATTGTTTCAGGAGGCACTGAAAATCATCTTTTATTAGTAAATTTAATTAATAAAAATATTACGGGAAAAGATGCTGATGCCGCTTTAAGTCGAGCTAATATTACTGCAAATAAAAATACAGTACCAAAAGATCCACTTTCGCCATTTATAACTAGTGGATTACGTTTAGGAACCCCTGCCGTTACTACTCGTGGATTTAAAGAGCCAGAAATCATTCTTATTAGTGGTTTTATTGCTGATATTTTATCTAATATAAATGATGAGACTGTAATAGCGCGAGTTAAAGAAGACGTGTTAAAATTATGTAGTGAATTTCCGGTGTATAATCATGTATTGTCCATTTTGCCACGAACAAGAAACTAAGGTAATTGACTCTCGCTTAGGTGCTGAGGGTGCTGAGGTGCGTAGACGGCGTGAATGTCTGCTATGTCATGAACGTTTTACTACCTTTGAAAAAGCTGAATTAATTATGCCATGGATTATCAAGCGTGATGGGCGGCGCGAGGAGTTTAATATTGATAATTTACGCGCAGGCATGTTACGCGCGCTTGAAAAACGGCCGGTCAGCGTTGATTCCGTAGATGATGCAATAGCGGCTATTTTACAAAAAATAAGAAGTGGTGGTGAGCGAGAAGTTGAAGCAAGGCAAATAGGTGAGTTGGTTATGGAGCAACTTTTTCGTCTAGATCATGTAGCGTATGTGCGTTTTGCATCTGTTTACAAAAGGTTTAAGGATATAAGCGAATTTAGACAAACAATTGATGAAATGAAAAGTTAGTCTGACCAAGAGGTATTTGTGGATAAGAAATATATTAAAGGTAAAAGAAAAGCAAGAAGGTTGGTTTTACAAGCATTGTATCAATGGTTAATGTCAGGGAGTGATTTAGTCGCAATAGAAGCACAATTTCGTGCGTCTAATAATATGGAAAAAATAGACGTTGAATATTTTTGCCGCTTATTGCATGAGATCCCTGCGCAGTTGAGTATCATTGAAGATGCCTTAACTCCATATTTGGATAGGCCAATTAATGGCTTAAATCCAATAGAGTTAACAACACTTCGTATTGGCGCTTTTGAACTTTTAAATTGCCCTGAGATGCCATATCGTGTCGTACTTGATGAATCAATCTCTCTTACCAAAGAATTTGGCTCGCAAGATGGTCATAAATTTGTGAATGGAGTGTTAAATAATTTAGCTAAGAAAGTAAGAGTTATTGAAATTAATGGATGAGTTTGGATTAATTGACATCTATTTCAAAGCTAAATCTCTTGAAAGAAACGATGTAATTAAAGGTATTGGTGATGATGCTGCTTGTTTATCTATACCTAATGGTATGCATTTATTAGTTAGTACCGATACGTTAGTTGCAGAAGTTCATTTTTTAAGTTCATGGTCGCCTTATGATATTGCTAAACGAGCCGTTATGGTTAATGTTAGTGATATTGCGGCTATGGGTGGCCATCCTGCTTGGGTAAGTTTGGCCTTAACCATGCCAGATTTTGATGAACTTTGGCTGCAACAATTTTCTAAAGGTTTAGATGATGCATTACGTGAGTTTAATATTGCCTTAATTGGGGGGGATACTACTCGCGGGCCACTTAGTATTACTTTGACTATTCATGGCTTTGTGCCTATAGGCAAAGCGGTTCTTAGATCTGGCGCCAAAGTTTACGATAAAATTTATGTTAGTGGTGAGTTGGGTGCGGCAGGTCTTGCTGTATCTTTTTTAAAACGCGATGATATTAATAGCGTAGATAGAGAAGTTATTGAAAAAAAATTAATTAACCCAAAACCTCGAATTGATTTAAGTGATATTATCCAAAATTATGCAACCTCAGCAATTGATATATCTGATGGATTAAGTGCTGACTTGAATCATATCTGTGAGTTGTCTAATGTAGGTGCGAGTTTAATTGCTAATAATATCCCGATAAATCCTTTAGTTAAAAAACATTGTGATACATTGGCACTTGATTTTGTTTTATCGTCCGGTGATGATTATGAATTATGTTTTACAGTTTCACCAAAAGACGAACCGTTATTTTTAGAGAAGCTTGCAAAACTTAAAAAGACTTGTTATTTAATTGGAACAATAGAAAATACAAAGGGATTACGCGTAATTGACGCAAATGGCGAGGTTAGTCAAATTAAACCTCGTGGGTATAGTCATTTCTAAAGGAAGCAAATTGGATAAGGTTAAATTATCAAAAAAAGTGTGGGAAAACCCTATATATTTTATAGCTTTTGGTTTTGGTTCAGGGTTAATGCCTATAGCTCCTGGAACATGGGGAACTCTTGCTGCTATTCCTATCTATTTATTAATTGCTAATACATCGTGGTGGCTTTATTTACTTATAACGCTTTTCGCATTTATTTTAGGTGTTTATGTATCTGAAAAAGTGACGGCTGAAATGAAAGTTCATGATTATTCTGGCATTGTTTGGGATGAAGTAGTGGGCTATATGTTGACTATGTTTTTAGTGCCACTAAATATAGTGTGGATGATTGTAGGTTTTTTATTATTTCGTTTATTTGATATTTGGAAACCACAGCCGATTGGGTATGTTGATAAGCATGTAAAAGGTGGTTTAGGCATTATGTTAGATGATGTTTTAGCGGCAATTCCTGCTTGGGCAATATTGCAATTATTAATTATAGGATTTAAAACTATATGAACAATAATCATAAAGAACTAATCTCTATTGGATTAACCGTATCTATTTTAGCATTATCATTATTCATAATTCATCGTTTTATCCCTTCATTGGTATGGGCGTCGATTATTGTTATTGCAACATATCCATTATATATTCGTTGGCGGCGATTTTTTGGCGCTCAAAAGAATTTGTCTGCGCTCATATTTACTTCAATTATAGCTCTATCACTTATTATTCCTGTAAGTTGGCTAATTTCTGTATTAATTAATGAGCTGCAAATTTTTATTAATTATTTACAATTAATGAACCGTGACGGTGGAAAAGCCCCTGAATTTTTTAATAATCTTCCGGTTTTTCAAAGTGAATTAATAGCGTATTGGGATGAAAATTTTGGAGAGCCTGGGAGTCTTAAGAACGTATTGTCTAATATTCATTTGCAATTAACTCCTGCAAGTTATTATATTAAGCAAGTAGGGCTTAATGTAGCTCATCGTTCTGTGCAATTAGGCTTTACGATTTTAAGTTTATTCTTTTTATATCGCGATGGGGATATATTATTTTCACAAATTAACCGTATTGGTGAGAGCTGTCTTGGTCAAAGGTGGTTTAGATATGCCGCAGGCCTTCCTGCAGCCCTACGCGCCACTGTTAATGGCACTATTGTTGTAGGAATAGGTGTTGGTATATTAATGGGCGCTTGTTATGCTTTAGTTGGCTTCCCAGGACCTACTTTAATGGGCTTTATTACTTCTTTAGCCGCAATGATTCCTTTTGTGGTTCCTATCGTTTTTATTTTTGTAGCTCTTATTTTATTTTTTTCAGGCAGCATGATTTCAGCAATTATTGTTATAGCTTGGGGAACATTAGTAATGTTTGTGGCTGATCATTTTATAAAGCCTGTATTAATCGGCGGTGCCATCCAATTACCTTTTCTTGCGGTATTATTCGGTATTTTAGGCGGAGTTGAGACTTTAGGATTATTAGGTTTATTTGTAGGCCCTGTGATTATGGTTTTATTTATAACATTATGGGAAGAGTCTCAGGAAAGAGGGTAGCCTGGTTGCTTGCAACCTGGATTACAATTTACTGAAAAAATCCCGGTTGCAAGCAACCAGGCTACGTTTCTCCGTAGCTAAATTATCTTTTAACTCTTCCTTATATTTTCCGAGGCTAAATATGAACCTATGTTACACAATAACTATTGATAAAAAATTTATAGGAATAATTTCACGCTTTTTTCACCCAGTCGTCTGTGTTCTAATTTTGATGTTAACAAATATTGGATTTGCATCTGAAAAGACAATAACTGATAAGCCAACTATATTAATTATTAAAAAAATCACCATCGACGTTAACGGAAAAAAAACAGATTTATTTAAGATTGAGCAACCCGATGGTACATGGGGTTATCGTGGTGTCAAAGGTCAATTTTTTGATGCCATTGTGAAAAACACTACTGATAAGCCTACGGCTGTGCATTGGCATGGCTTGATTGTACCCAATAAGGACGACGGTGTTCCTTATGTCACGCAAGACCCAATTCCTGCTGGTGGAGAGTTTCATTATCGATTTAAATTAAAACAATCAGGCACATATTGGATGCATTCTCATCATGACTTACAAGTCCAACAATTTCTTTCAGCACCACTTATTATCTTAGATCCCGCTGAAAAAAAAGCAGATAAAGATCTAACTTTATTCATTGGTGATTTTAGTTATAAAAAACCCGAAGTAATTTTTGCAAAGTTAAAAAAAGGCATGATGCATATGGATCATGGTGGTCATACTATGCATATGGATATGCCCATGGATCATAAATCAATGCAAACAGCTGATCTAATTGATGTTGAATATGATGCTTTTCTTACCAATTATCACACCCTTAAAAACCCTGAAATTGTATCGGTAAAGCCTGGTGATTTAATTCGTTTACGTATAATTGCAGGCTCGGCAATGACGAATTTCTTTATTAATACAGGTGAGTTACAAGGACAAGCAATTGCTGTTGATGGTCAAAATATTAAACCAATTAAGGCCCATAAATTTCAATTAGCAGTTGGACAACGCATGGATATTTTGGTGACAATTCCTGTGGGTGAGCATGCCTATCCAATTCTTGCCCAAGGTGAAGGTACACAACTTCAAACAGGCCTTATTCTAGCCACAGACAAAGCAAAGGTTGTTCCACAAAAAGAAAAGGCTGACGCAATGGTTGGCGCTTTAAATTATGAACAAGAATTTAAACTTCATGGCGAGGCGCCGCTTGTGCAGAAAGCACCAGGACAAACTCTTATTGTTAATCTTGAAGGCGATATGATGAAATATACTTGGAGTATCAATAATCAAGCTTGGCCTAAAATAAGGCCGCTTCAAGTTTCTGAAAACAAAAGGGTGGAAATGGTATTCATCAATCACTCTTCCATGGCCCATCCTATGCATTTACATGGACATGTATTTGAAGTAACCGAGATTGATGGTAAACCATTAAAACAGGGTGCCATGCGTGACACGGTACTAGTATTACCCAACTCCACAGTAAAGGTGCAATTTGATGCTGATAATCCAGGAAATTGGATGATGCATTGCCATATGCTTTATCACCAAGAAAGCGGCATGATGACAATAGTTAATTATGATGGTTTTAAGCTCCCTGATTTAAACATGATGAATATGAATGGTATGGTTCATTGATCATAATATTAAGGGTGTGAGCATCAAAGTTTAAAAATAGCACAACGTTATGTAGGGTGGCGCAAAGGAGTGCAACGACGTGCCCACCAGTCGAGCTAATCTTGTCATTATGTTAGGCACGCAGCATATTGCACCACCCTACGCGTGCTATTTTTAAACTTTGATGCTCTTGCCCTGTTACAATATTATGAGGCGCAGATAATTTAATTTGTTATTTTACCTCTTGTAATTTCAATTTATGCACCAATATTATGAATTATAAGTTTCAGGAGGTATAGATGAATAAAAATTGGCCGACTAAAGATAAAGACATGTATATAGCAAGGCTAATTATGGAAGAATATGCTATGAAGCAAGATTGCGAGTCTTTAGGATTATTAGAGGTAGTTGTTAATCAAGAAGAAAAGAGCATGAATTTTCGTATGGCATCATGGGTTCTTACTGTAGCACAACAATTTAATTCTATGTATGGCACATTTAAAGGCGATTTTATTACGCGCCAAGTTATATCTAAATGGATGACTGAAGGGCAGGTTATACATTAGTCGGAGGGGTGCCTCTAAGTGTAGCCTTGATGCAGCAAAGCGTAATCAAGGTTTTCATTATCATAAAAAAAGACCAGATATTTCACTAGATCTTTAGTTTATTAACCTTGATTACGCTGTGCTGCATCTATATCATTACCCACAAGTTAATTTTATCTTGGCAAATGAGATGAACTCCGAGCCACGACCGTAAGGGAGTGGAGTT